>JAKAMD010000068.1 GCA_021823875.1 Pseudomonadota bacterium
CTCGCATAAATACCTCCATTAGTTTGTCGAATAGATCGCATCGAGGCCACGCAGCCGGGAGATTTACACCATGATCAAAGATATCGTCGTCAACCTCGGGCTGGGCGAACATGATCCGGCCGGTAACTACGCGGTCTCGATGGGTGAAAAGTTCGGCGCGCATGTGCTCGGCGTCGCCTTTGCCTATGAGCCGGTGGTGCCCGGTTCGGTGATGGGCGCTATTCCACCCGAATTCATCGAAGCGCAGCGCGCCGAATCCGACAAGCGCGCGAAGGCGGCAGCCGCCCGCTTCGAGGGAGCGGCAAAGCGTGCCGGCATCTCGTACGAGACGCGCGTGCTCGGTGCCAGTATTTCCGGCGCCGCCGATCGTCTCGGCCGCCTCGCCCGCCGTTTCGACATGGCCGTAGTCGGTCAGCCTGAGCGCGAAAAGGCGATGCCCGACGAAGTGGTCGACGAGGGCGTGCTGTTCGAATCCGGCCGTCCGGTCGTGTTCGTGCCGTTCATCCAGCGCAGCGGCATCAAGCTTGATCGTGTCTTGGTGTGCTGGGACGGCAGCCGCGCCGCCACCCGCGCCATCGCCGACTCGATGCCGCTGCTCGCCAAGGCCAAGGCGGTGGAGATCGTCATCGTAGCGGCCAGCCAGGCCAAACAGGGCGAACTGCCCGGCGTCGATCTCGGCCAGCACCTGGCGCGCCACGGCCTCAAGGTGGACGTCAAGCGCATCACCTCGCCGGACATCGACGTGCCCTCCACCATTCTGTCGTACGCCTCCGATTGCGGCGCCGACATGATCGTGATGGGCGGCTACGGTCATTCGCGCTTACGCGAATTCGTGCTCGGCGGCGTTACCCGCAGCCTGCTCGATTCGATGACCGTGCCGGTGTTGATGTCGCATTGACGATTCGGCCGCGCCGAAGACACTCTCCACTGTCCTTCCGGGACGACAGTGGAGAGAATCCCTAATGCTCGAACGCCACGTCACGCTGCACGCCGGCGAGAAGGTGCTGATCCGGCAACTGGTGCCGGAGGACGTGGCGCTCTATCCGGACTTTCTCTCCGAAGTGACGAGCGACGATCTGCGACTGCGCTTCTTCGCGCCGATGCGCGAAGTCAGCCCCGAGATGATCGACAAGCTCATCCACTACGATCCCGCCCACGCCATGGCCTTCATCGCCATCGAGGAGACTACGGCCAAGATGCTGGGCGTGGTGCGGCTGCATGATGATCCGAACGACGAGTCCGCCGAATTTGCCATCCTGGTGCGCTCGCGGCTCAAGGGCCATGGGCTCGGCTGGCTCTTGATGAAGCACATGATCGCCTTCGCCAAGGAAAAGGGGCTCAAGATCGTGCGCGGCGAAGTGCTGGCGGAAAACTTATCGATGCTGCTGATGTGCAGCGAGCTCGGCTTCCATGCCCACGACGATCCCGACGAGCACGGCGTCAAGCGGGTCGAACTCATCCTCGACGAGGTGCCGCACGAAGCGGTGCATTAGCCGCTCGTGTCCCGGGCGCTGCGCAGCGCGTAACAAAGTGGAGCGACGCGCTGCAGAACCGGGACCGCATCAAGCTCCGAATCGGCGACGGTTCCGGATCAGCGGCGCACCACTTCGCGCTGCGCCGCATCCGGGACAGGTCACGGCAGCGCGACCTGCGCCACCAGACCGCGGGCGCGGGCATCGACGACGCCGAGCGCGCGCAACGCCATCAGCGCCATGTCCTGCACGGCGGCGCGCGCGGCGGCCTCACCGTTTGGCATCGGCGCCACCGGCCCGATCAACCCGTCCAGCAGCATGCCGAGGATCGCCGGCGCCGCGCGCTGCACATCCTGCTCAGGCAGATGGCCAGCATCGACGGCGGCCTGGATGCGGCGCGCCAGTTCGCCGATCAGCGCGCAGCGGAAATTGAGCCGCACCGGCTCGATTTCGGCCTCGACTGGCTCGGCGATCGTCGCCCAGGCAAGCTTGCGCGTCTGCAGGGCACGCGCCGCGAAACAAGCGATGCTGGCAACCAGAGCCGACAGCGGACCGGGCGCAGCATCGCCGGCCACCTGCATGGCGGCGCATTCCTCTTGGGCGAGCCGTGCCACCAGTTCGGCGATCAGCTCGGTCTTGGACGGGAAATAGCGATAGACCGTGCCAGCGGCGATGCGCGCGCGCTCGGCCACCGCCGCGATGTGCAGCGCGGCCATGCCGCCTTCACCGGCGATTGTCTGGGCGGCGTCGAGGATCGACTGCTCGCGTTCAGCCAGCCGGCGCTCAACGGCTTCGGTGCGGCGATAGGGCATGGAATGAGTGAATGACGATTCACCGCCCGAAGCAAGGGTGCGCCGCGGCCCCCTACCCTTTTCCGGCCAGCGATTTCTCGCGGATGCTGGTGAGCGTGGCCGCCGGCGTGATTGCCTCCGGATCGATCTTGAGATGGATGATCGCGGGCTTGCCGCTCGCCACCGCCTGCGCGAAGGCGGGCGGGAAGTCGGCGGTCTTCTCCACCAGCACGCCATGGCCGCCGAAGGCGCGCGCATAAGCGACGAAATCCGGATTACGCAATTGCGTGGCGATGACGCGGCCGGGATATTCCCGCTCCTGATGCATGCGGATGGTGCCGTACAGGCTGTTGTCGGCGATCACCACGATCACTTGCCGCTCATATTGCACGGCGGTGGCGAAGTCCTGGCCGGTCATCAGGAAGTCGCCGTCGCCGGCGACGCACACCACCATGCGCTCGGGATAAAGCGTCTTGGCGCCGAGCGCGGCCGGAAAGCCGTAGCCCATCGAGCCGGAGGTGGACGCGATGTGCGAATGGTAGTGGCGGAAGCGGTAGAAGCGGTGAATCCAGGCGGCGAAATTGCCGGCGCCATTGGTAAGGACGGCATCCGCCGGCAGATTGTCGCGCAGCCATACCATGACCTCGCCGAGATTGACGTTGCCCGGCTGCGGCGTCGCCTTGTCGGTCCAGGCGAGATAGTCGGCATGCGCGGTGTCGCTCTCGCCGCGCCACGGAATTTCGTTCGGCGGCTGCAATCCTTCGAGCGCCGAGCAGAAGGCGGTGGGCGAAGCCTGGATCGCCAGCGCCGGATGATAGACGCGGCCGAGTTCCTCGGCGCCCGGATGCACATGCACTAGTTTCATCTGCGGTTCGGGAATGTCGAACAGCGAATAGCTCTGCGACGACATCTCCGACATGCGCCCGCCGATCAGCAGCACCAGATCGGCCGAGCGCACGCGCGCCAGCAGCTTGGGATTGGGACCGATGCCAAAATCACCGGCGTAACAAGAGTGCAGCGCATCGAACAAAGCGCCGCGCCGGAAGGTGGTGGCGACCGGCAACTGAAAGCGCTCGGCGAAGCGCCCAAGCGCGGCGCAGGCGGCTTCCGACCAGCGGCTGCCGCCGACCAGCGCGATCGGACGCTTGGCCGCCCACAGCATCTTCTGCAAGCGGCTCATGTCGGTGAGACCGGGCCAAGTCTCCACCGGCTCGAAGCTGCGCGCATCAGGCACCGCGATGCGTTCACACAGCATGTCCTCCGGCAGCGCGATCACCACCGGTCCGGGCCGGCCATTGCAGGCGGTGTGGAAGGCGCGCGAGACCAGTTCGGGAATGCGCGCGGGATCGTCGATCTCGGTCACCCATTTGGCCACCGAGCCGAACACGGCGCGGTAGTCGAGCTCCTGGAAGGCTTCTCGCTCGCGCATGCTGCGCGCGACCTGACCGACGAACACGATCAGCGGCGTCGAATCCTGGCGCGCGATGTGGACGCCGAGCGAGCCATTGGTGGCGCCCGGCCCGCGGGTAACGAAGGCGATGCCGGGCCGGCCGGTCGCCTTGCCGATCGCCTCGGCCGCCATAGTGGCGGCGCTCTCATGCCGGCAGACGGTGAGCGCAATATCGCTGCCGTAGAAGGCGTCGAGCGCGGCCAAATAGCTCTCCCCCGGTACGCAGAAGGCGTGCCGTACGCCGTGCAGCAGGAGTTGGTCGACCAGGATTTCGCCGCCGGTGCGCGAGCCGTCGTTCGATCGCATGGATTATGGAACTCCGTTGTGCCGGAAAGCTATAGACGATCGGCGCCAGGCTCGCGAGGCCTCCTGCCCCGGAGTTTGCGCTGCTATTCCGGGGCCTCGCTTAGGAAACCGGAGTCCCAGGTCTGCACCGCAGCGTCCCACGCTGCGGCGCGCCCGGAACACGCAACGCGCATCACTTGTGAATTTTCGGCATCGGGATCGGCGGCGCGAATGAGGCGGGTACCATCAGGCTGGTGCGCTGGCCGACGATATTGCCGGCCTTGAGATTCTCGCCGAGATAGACCTTCCAGTCTGGATCCTGCGCCATCTGGGCGCGCTTCTGCTCACGATCAGCGGCGCTGTCGTAGACCCAGCCGTGCACGATCGTATTGAGTTCACCGCTCTCGGCCGTGAGATAGAAATGCGGCTCGCCCATGTAGCGAAGCTGCACCGGATAGCCGAACTTCTGGTAGAGCGCCAATTGCGCCGGCATGGTTCCGGGACGAACGGTGTAAGTGCGCAGGTCGATGAGCACGTCGTGCCTCCTTGCTGGGCCGCCTGATTGCGGTCGGGCGCGCACTGTTCCGGCGCAGCCACTGCGGGTCAACCCACCCCCCGCGGCCGCGTGACGCCGCCGAAGCTCAACGGGCAGGGGCGCTGACCCGCTTCGAATCCAGCCGGAACCACCGGTCCTGATTGAGCGCGCGAAGCTGCTGCGCATGATTTTATGCTTAACGATGCGTTAAGGGGGGCCCGTCAAGGTAGCGTCATACTACGCACGATTCGGCGTCCGAGCATCTGGCGGGCGGCGGCGGACTTCGAGAGCGACTGGTGAAAACTCACCCTCAGGCACTTGCAGTCGACAAGCCGGAAATGGCCAAGCGCGCGCCTGACCGAAGCCGTTTGCCGGTCAGAACCACAAACACCTCTTTGCCGGCGATTGGGGAGTCGCCAAGACGGGCGCGTGCGCGTCAGGATCTTGTGCCGGCCAACGAAGCGAACCAGCCGCTCAACGCCGCCGAGATGATCGGGCAAGCAACGGCTACGGAGCAGGCCGATCCTTGGCGCTGGCCAAAGCTTCCTGGCCTCTCGCGGGATCGCATCAACGAACTCGAAGGCACCATCGACAAATTGCACAGGGAATTGGCCACGCGCTCCGTTCAAATCGCCGACCTCCATAATATTCAGCAGCAGCAGGCTACCGCACTGCTAGCTGCGCGCGACGCGATTGAAAATCTCCAAAGTTCTGCAACTTCGCTGCAGCAAACGGCCGCACAACGCGAAAACGAAACCGCGACCGAAAGACGAAAACTCCAGTCCTCCATGCAAGAAAAAAGGATGCTCAATAAAAAACTCGAAGACATGGAAAAGGAGACTACCGACCTATTGCAGAAGCTGCTCGAATTCAGCACCGCCTTGAACGACAAGGAGGTGGCGTTCGTTTCGGCAAAGGAGCGGGTGGCAGAACTTGAGCAAAAATTGAACGCTACGAACACAAAAGACGATAGCACCGAAGACGAGATCGCCCAGACCAAGACCGCGCAAGGTGAGATCACGCAGGACCTGATCCCGGTCCTCGCCCAGGCCATCCAAAACGATCAGAAGCTCCCCTGCGACGAAGCCAACGAACAAAATACTCAATTCGAGAGCCTGCTCCAGAAAATTGAGAACCTGCTTGCGATCGAGGACGAGCAAATAAGCAAGCTCGGCAAGGCCAACACAAAGCTGTCCGAGCGCTGCGATACGCTCGACAAATCCTATGCTCAATTGGAAAGCCAGGACAAGAACCTGGCGAGTCGGATTAAGAAGATCGAAGGCTCGCTCGCTGCCTGCGTCGGACAAATAAACAGGCTCAGCGAGGCGAACGCGGAGCCGTCCGAGCGCTGCGATACGTTCGACAAACCCCATCCGCAGTTGGCCAGTCAGATTAAGAACCTGGAGAACCGGATCAGGAAGATCGAGGGTTCGCTCATCGCCCGCGACGAACAGATCAATGAGCTCAAAGAGACGAATGCCATGTTGTCCGAGCGCTGCGACGAGCTCACGCACGACAACATCATTCTCGAATCCGGGCACAAGCGCGCGCAAGAAAAGCTCAGATTGCAATCGAGCAACATCAATCTGCTTGAGTCCGCCTTGCGCACAGGACGGGAAACCGCCGAACAGAAAATAACGGAGCTGACCGGCGAACTGCAGCGCGAACGCGAGGTACACTCCGTCGCGGAGCGCGAATCGGCGGCCATTCGAAGGGAAATCGCGCTGTTGTTGTCGAAACTCGCAATTAGCCCGCCCGCGATCCAGTGAACGGGCGCACAAGCACCATCGCGTCAAGAAGATACCAAAAACAATCAAACCGACTTTGAGCCGGCAAAACTTTGTTTCGCCGCTTATTCCTCCACAATTTGAATAGTTGAAGGCCGATCCGTTTTCTCGGTCAGCGCGCCGCATCGTCGTGCCGCGATCGCCCATCTACACTCGACGCCCGCATCGACAGGCGTCGCGGGTCCGTGCAATCGGAGTCGCCATGACATGCTGCGCATCACGCGTGCTGTCACGCGCACGCATCTTCCGCGCGCAGATGAAACATAAAACTTAACCTGCGTTTCTGTTAGGATTAACGAGGGTTTAAAAACACATTTATAATGTGAGTTTTCCGGTACCCGGGACCGGTCTTCGCTCAACCTATTTCAACCCCAAAAGGTGCTTCGATGCGAATCAACAAGCCGGTGACTAACGTCGAATACGACTTCGATGGCAGCCGGTCGATTTATTCGACAACGGATCTCAAGGGCAAGATCACCTACACCAATCCTTATTTCATCGAGGTCAGCGGTTTTTCGGAAGAGGAACTGATCGGCTCGCCGCACAATCTCGTGCGTCACCCCGACATGCCGCCGGCGGCTTTCGCCGACTTGTGGGAGACCATTAAATCCGGCCTGCCCTGGACCGCCATGGTCAAAAACCGGCGCAAGGACGGCGATCATTACTGGGTGCAAGCCACCGTCACGCCCATCATGGAAAAGGGCGTCACGACCGGCTACATCTCCGTGCGCACAAAGCCAACCCGCGCACAGATCGAAGCCGCTTCCAAACTCTACAAAGAAGAAATGGATCATCCGGGCTCCCTGGTTCTGCGCCAGGGCCGGGTCGTGCGGCCGGGCCTACTCGGCCGGCTAACGGAAGCTGCGCGGCTCTCGCTCGTGCAACGCGTCACGTTTGCGCAAGGTTTTGTCCTCGCGGTCACGGGTGCGCTCGCTTTCGCCTCCTGGCATTACGAAAGCCTCGCCGGCTCGCAGAAGCACATCGCCACGATGTTGTCTGTGTTTCTCATGGCGCTGGTTGCCATGTCTTGGTACTACGTGGCGGCCAAAGTGATCGCCCCGGTGAAGGACGCGGTCAAAATTGCGCAGGACATCGCCGGTGGCGACCTGAGCTCGACGATCGAAGTCGATCGGACTGACGAAATCGGTCAATTGATGCGCGGTTTGAGTCAAATCAACACTAACCTGCACTGCATCATCGGCGACATCCGCGACAATTTCACCAACATGTACACGGCGACGCGCGAGATCGCCAGCGGCAACAGCGACCTGTCGGCCCGCACGGATTCGCAAGCCGCAGCCCTCGAGGAAACCGCCGCCAGCATGGAAGAACTAGCCGCCACCGTGCAGAAGAACGCCGAAAACACCAGTGAGGCGCGCGACGTCGCCCACAACGCCACGGTCACCGCGGAGAAGGGCGGCACTATCATGTCGCAGGTGGTCGCGACCATCGGCGACATCAGCGATTCGTCCAACAAGATTTCCAACATCGTCGGCATCATCAATGGCATCGCCTCGCAGACCAATCTGCTGGCGCTCAACGCCGCGGTCGAAGCTGCGCGCGCAGGGGAAGCCGGCCGTGGTTTCGCCGTGGTCGCCACCGAAGTGCGCCAGCTGGCGCAACGCTCCGCCGAAGCCGCCAAGGAAATCACGCAGCTGATCGCGAACTCGGTCGAAAAGGTCAATGCGGGCACAGTCCTGGCGCGCGACGCCGGCACCACCATGCAGGAGATCATCTCGGCGGTGAATCAGGTCACCTCCATCATGAGCGAGATCTCGATGGCTTCTTCGGAACAGAGCACCGGCATCAGCCAGGTGAACGACGCCGTCACGCAGATGGACGAGGTGACGCAACGAAACGCTTCGCTGGTCGAAGAGGCAGCGACCGCGACCAGCGACCTCGAACAACAGGGCGATGCCCTGATGCGGGCGCTGGCCGTCTTCAAACTCAGAGGCATGCACAGCGACCGCGCGCACGCGTCGGCATCAGCATCCGCCAGCAAGAAGGCATCCGTCAAGAAAGCCCGCCGCGCCGCGTAACGGGCAACAAAGGTAGCTGCGCCGGCGGGAATTCAAGCCTCCAGCCGGCGCGCATCGACCCAAGACCGAACCAACTCGATCCGTGATATCACCGCCGAAGTCGCACGGGCCAAGGAGAGGACCCACGCCCGCATGGGCGAGCCTTCATGATTAAGACAATTAACGATTTTTCTACGGGAAATTTAAGTCTTCCTACAAAGTTACATTTTAAGTCCACTGTTTAAATAAATTGCGGTGACAGCGATGGGCTTCAAGAGCGCGCTTCTTCGCCTTGTGCCAAGGCTACGCCAATTTTTCACCGGGCAATCAGGCAATGTCGCGATTACGTTCGCCTTGGCGGCCATTCCCCTTTTAGGCGCCGTCGGCGCCGCGATCGATTACAGCCGGGCCAACGATGCCAAGGTGAAGCTGCAACAAGCGCTCGATGCCACAGCGCTCATGCTTTCGAAGGAGGCTGCGTCGGTCCCCAGCAGTCAATTACAAACCGATGCCTCGAGTTACTTTTTGGCACAGTTTGATCCGCCCGGCGTGCAAAACATCGCGATCAACGCGACTTATTCAAGCACCGGCGGATCATCCATCGTTCTCGATGCCAGCGCTGCCGTCCAAACAACTTTCATGAAGATTTTTGGCTACAATCTTATCAACCTGCGATCGACATCCACGGTCAGGTGGGGATCGACCCGATTGCGCGTCGCCATGGTGCTCGACAATACCGGATCGATGCAGCAGGCCGGCAAAATGAGCGCCTTAAAAACGGCAGCGAAGAGCTTCTTGTCGCAGATGCAAGCGGCCGCGACGAGCAACGGCAATGTCTACGTTTCGATCATTCCGTTCTCGACCTCGGTCAATGTCGGCTCGGTCAATTACACCCAGTCGTGGCTGACCTGGACGGATTACGGGACCTGTAATGGCGGCGGCGGTCATTCGAGCAACAGCTACACCCAAGCGCTGTGCAAGGCCGCGGGCGGCAATTGGGTGGCCTACTCGTCATCAAAGCAAAGCAATTGGACCGGCTGCATTACCGATCGTGGCGCCACGAACGGTCCAACCGGATCGAACTACGATACGAATGTATCGATGCCAGCCATCGGAAATAGCGCCACGCTATATCCAGCAGTGCAGTATTCATCCTGCCCGCAAGAAGCGATGGGATTGAGCTATAACTGGTCGGCGATGAATACACTCATCGACAACATGTCACCAAACGGCATGACCAATCAGAATATCGGCCTGCAAACTGGCTGGATGTCGCTGGTCGGCGGCGGGCCATTCACAGCGCCTGCCACAGACCCGGCTTATACCTACAAATATATCGTCGTCCTGTTCACCGACGGCCTCAACACGGAGGATCGCTGGTACACGTCGCAATCGTCGATCGACAGCCGTCAGACGATGACGTGCAGCAACATGAAAGCGGCGGGATTGACGATCTACACCGTTCAGATCAGCACCGACGGCACGGCGTCTTCACCGCTGCTGCAGAATTGCGCCAGCGATACGAACAAATATTTCTATTTGACCTCGTCGTCTCAGCTGGTGACGACCTTCAACCAGATCGGCACGGATATCACCAGGCTCTACGTCGCCAAATAAAGCGGGCGGCGGGGCAACCTCCTCAAGTTTAATGAAATTGGGGCGGCCGGGCTCGACGGTGATGGCGCGCATGCGGGGCGAAACCCATGATCGTCGCCCCACTCAGCAACATGGCTATCATTATCGCGGAATCAGGGCGCGCCGCCGCCCGCGAACTCACACCGCCGGTTCCACCGAGGCGACCTGATAGGTGTGCATCTCGCCGTCATTGCCGCGGATCGAGACATATTCGCCCGGGCGGAAGACATGCGCGCCGAAGCGATATCCGCTCTCGTCGTCGTCGTCGACTTGCGGATCGTAGTCAAACACCCAGCGCCCGTGCGGCCCGCCGGCCTTGTGATCGAGCAAGCCGACCTCGTCGTCCTCGTTCTGCCAGAACCGGCGCACCCGGCAGTGGTCGCGGTGGGCCCGCCATAGCGCCACGTCGATATGGCCCTCGCCGTCGAGCGGGGCAACGAATTCATAACCATGGCGGGAGGAGCCCGTCGGGAATTCCTTGGAGCGGGCCAGGTTGAGCCGGATGCGCTTGAAGCTGTGCGGCAGGGTGCTCACGGGAGGTTTCTCCAGTCGAACGATTGAGTAAAGATGGCACACTATAGCCCAGTCGCGTATTGATTTGGATCAGCCCCCTGCCGCCCTACCAGCCCGATGATGTGACGTGCCGGAAGCTTCGAAACAGGTGGTAATGGATTTCCTGGCGCGGCCGGACAGCCATGGCGGCGCGCCGGTCACGCGCATCGATACCCATGCCGCATCGGTCTTCCTGGCGGGCACGCGCGCGCTCAAGGTCAAGCGCGCGGTGCGCTTTCCGTTCCTTGATTATTCCACGCTGGAAAAGCGAAAGGCCGCTTGCGAAGCCGAGATCGCGGTCAACCGCCCCTATGCGCCGGCGATTTATCGCGGCGTGGTGGCGATCACGCGCGAAGCAGATGGAAACCTCGCGGTCGGCGGCACCGGCGAACCGGTCGAATGGGCGGTCGACATGCGCCGCTTCGACGAGACGCAGACGCTCGATCATCTCGCGGTCGCCGGCCGCATCGACGCGGCGCTGGCCGATGCGCTCGGCCGCGCCGTGGCCAACGCGCACGGGGCGGCGCCGGTCGCCAAGGATGCCGGCTTTGCCGACGAACTCGGCGAGATTATCGCGCAGAACGATGCCGAGCTCGCCGCCGAACCGGCGCTGTTTGCGCCCGATGCGGTCAAGGCGCTGAGCGAAGCGACGCATGCCGCTTTCGCGCGCGCACGGCCGCTCATCGAAACGCGCGAGCGCGCCGGGTGCGTCGCGCGTTGTCACGGTGATTTGCATCTCGGAAACATCGTACTGATGGACGGCGCGCCGACCCTGTTCGACGCCATCGAGTTCGATCCCAAGCTCGCCACCGGCGACGTGTTCTACGATCTTGCCTTCCTGTTGATGGACCTGATCGAGCGCGGCCTGCGACCGGCCGCCAATATCGTTCTCAATCGCTATCTGATTGAGACGCGTCA
Organism: Pseudomonadota bacterium; assembly: GCA_021823875.1. GTDB lineage: Bacteria > Pseudomonadota > Alphaproteobacteria > Rhizobiales > Xanthobacteraceae > Pseudolabrys. The sequence continues at coordinate 11,444 of JAKAMD010000068.1, forward strand.
CGCCGATGATCTTGATGCCCTCGCGGCGCTGCCGCTGTTCCTGTCGGTGCGGGCGGCGATCCGCGCCAAGGTTACCGCCGCGCGCGCCAAGCTGAAAGGGGCGCGCGCCGAGGCCGAGAGAAGCGCGCGCGACTATTTCGCCCTGGCGCAAAAGCTGATCGCGCCGCCACCGCCGCACCTGGTGGCCATCGGCGGCCTCTCCGGCACCGGCAAGTCGCGGCTGGCGCGGGCGCTCGCGCCGAAGCTCGATCCGGCGCCGGGCGCCATCTGGCTGCGCAGCGATGTCGAGCGCAAAGCGCTGTTCGGCCTGGCCGAAACCGAACGCCTGCCGCAGGAGGCCTATACGCCGGCGGTGACGCAGCGCGTCTATGCCGCGCTCGCTGGCAAAGCCCGCCGCATCCTCGCCGCCGGCCATTCGGCGATCGCCGACGCGGTGTTCGCCACCGCGGACGAGCGCTCAGCGATTGCGCAGGCCGCCGGCAGCGCCGAATTTCGCGGCCTGTTCCTCACCGCCGATCTCGCCACCCGCATCGCCCGCGTCGGCACGCGCCAGCACGACGCCTCCGATGCCGATGCGGCGGTCGCCCGCGCGCAGGAGCAATACGATCTCGGCGCCCCTGATTGGGGA
>JAKAMD010000492.1 GCA_021823875.1 Pseudomonadota bacterium
GCCTCTGGGTGAGCGGCATCACATTGAACATCGTGTCCTACCTCGGCGCGATCATCGGCGTCGGCATCGTCGCCAAGAACGGCATTCTCGTGCTCGATTATTGCCGGCAGCTTCGCTCCGAAGGCGTGGAGCTCGTCGAAGCGCTGGTGCGTGCCGGCCATCGGAGGTTCCGGCCGGTGCTCATGACCTCGCTCGCCGCGGCGCTCGGCATGCTGCCGCTCGCCTACGGCGCCGGCGCCGGCGCGCAGATGCTGCAGCCCCTCGGGATCGCGGTCATCGGCGCGCTGTGCTTCTCCGTGCTGCTGTCGCTGATCGCCACACCGGTGGTTTATTGCCTGCTCATCAGGCTGCACGAGAGATACATCACGAGGCATCCCGCCCCGGGGTGTTGATGGCTGTTGAGATCCGCGCTTTTCTGGCGATGGGTGCGGTTTTGGCCTGCGGGGTGTCGCGAGCAATTCGGGGGTCACCTCAACAAAGGGATTTCTTAGCACGCTAAGCCCGTTTCGAGCCCCGCTTGGAGGCAGCGACACGCCGTAGGGCGAGCATTCGACGCACGGAGGCGCGACTGATGCTGAGGCGAGTGGCAATCTGCCGCTTGCTGATGCCGCCGGCGAAGAGGCTCGCGATCTCGGTGGCGTGCTGCTGCATGGTCGGAGGTCGGCCATGGGGCCGCCCTTCCTTGCGCGCCTGGGCAATCCCGGCCTTGACCCGATCACGCAGGATGTCGCGCTCAAACTCGGCAAACACGGCCAGCATGCCGGCGAGCGCTCGGCCGCCTGGCGTGGTCATGTCGAGCGCCTCGGTCAACGAGACAAATCCGACGCCGACGGCATAGAGCTCCTGCAGGGTGCCGATCAGGTCGAGCAAGGAGCGCCCCCAGCGGTCCAGGCGCCACACGACGATGGCGTCCACATCCCGTCGTCGAGCGGCCCGGAGCAGCTCCTCGCGCTTGGGCCGCGTTTTGGCGCCGGAGCCGACTTCCTTCTCCTCGAGGGCCACCATCCAGCCGCGGCGCTTGGCGAAGGCGCGCATGGCCGAGAGCTGCATCGGCAGGGTTTGCTGGTCATGGGTCGACACCCGGGCATAGAGCGCGACTTTGAGGGCGCCGGTCTTGGCGGATGTTTTCCGTATGGCCAAAAACCTCTCCCAAATCAGGGTTCAAAAAGGCCGCAAATCAGTGTGCTTTCCGAGACCACTTTCGCTCTGGCGCTAATCTTTAGTTATTGCCCATACTAACCGCCCCAGGCATCGACAGGGAAGCCCATGCCGCGACGGGAATTGCTGACGCCGGCCGAACGTGAATCATTGCTCACCATCCCCTCAACCGAGGCGGAACGCATTCGGCACTACACCTTGAACCGCGTCGATCTCGGCTTTATTCGCCAGCATCGCTGGGACTACAACCGGTTGGGCGTCGCCATCCAGCTCTGCTATCTGTGGTATCCCGGCCGAGTCTTGGGGCGCGGCGAGATCCCGCCGGCGGCGCTCCTCGCGATGGTGGCGGCGCAGCTAAAAACCACGGCGGCGATGTGGGATCAATACGCCGCGCGCGATCAGACCCGCAGGGAGCACCAACAAGAGGTGGTTCGGCAAGCAGGGCTGCCCCTGTTCAGCCGGACACACTTTCGCGAGCTCGTGACCTGGCTCATTCCCACCGCGATGCAGACGGTTCAGGGGATCGTGCTGGTGCAAGCCATGATCGAGGAAATCCGATCCCGCCGGCTGGTGTTGCCGCCAGGCCGGGTGCTGGAATTGATCGCCGCCCAGGCGACGACACGCGCCGATCGACAGGTATTCGTCCAGCTCACCGCACCGCTGGCTGCGGAGCAGCGACGCGGACTCGACGCCCTGCTCGAGCTGCGGCCCGGGACGCCGTACAGCCAGCTCGCGTGGCTGCGAATGTCGCCGGGGGCGCCCAGCGCCCGGTCGGTGCTCACGCACATCAGTCGCCTGCAGGTCATTCGGGACTTGGGCTTGCCGGCGGATATCGAACGGCTTGTGCACCACAATCGGCTGCTGCGCCTGGCGCGGGAAGGCGCGCAGACGGCGGTCTACCAGCTGAAAGAATACGGCCCCACCCGCCGTTATGCGACGCTGGTGGCGATTGTGCTCGAAGCGCTCGCCACGCTCACCGACGAAACCCTCGATTTGCACGACCGGCTGATCGGCCGGTTCTTTGCCAAATCCAAGTACAAACACGCCCAGCAGTTCGCGGAAGCCGCGCCCGCGCTTCACGAGACCGTCCAATTGTTCGTCAAGGTGGGCTCAGCCCTCGTCGAGGCCAAGGCGAACGATGCAGATCTGTTCGCCGCCATCGAAACCGTCTTGCCCTGGGAGACGTTCGCGGCGCGTATCGCGGAGGCCGCGACCTTCGCGACGGTGCGCAAATCCGACGCCCTCGGGCTGCTGGGTGATCACTACGGGCAACTGCGGCGTTACGCGCCCGCGCTGTCAAGGCGTTCGAGTTCAAGGCGGCGCCGGCCGTGGCGCCGCTCCTCGATGGGGTCGATACGCTGCGTGCGCTGAATGCGACCGGCACGCGCAAGGTGCCGGCGGCCGCGCCGCTCGGCTTTGTCCGCCCGGTGTGGGCGCCTTATGTGCGCAGCGAGGGAGGCTTCGATCGCAAGTTCTACGAACTGTGCGTCATGGCGGAGCTGAAAACCGCGCTGCGCGCCGGGGATATCTGGGTGCCCGGCAGCCGTCAGTTCCGTGACTTCGACGACTACCTGATCGAGCG
>JAKAMD010000069.1 GCA_021823875.1 Pseudomonadota bacterium
GCGGTCAACGCCGGCGCGCCATGCAAGGTTCCATTGCGGCCGGCGTGCCGGCCTTGTCGCAAGGATAGTTTCAAAAATCCGGCTACTACCCGGCACCGGGCGACGCATTGATCCGCCGCAAAAAAAATGCGGTGCGCGAAGTATTTTAAAAACAAAAAACCCCGGACGCGCGGTCCGGGGCTTTCACGTTCACGTTTGATGTCGGCTCAGAAACGATAGTTGACGCCCGCGCGCAGCACGCTGGTATGGAAGTCAACATCGCTCGACACCGCGCAGTTGCCCGCGCCGCAATTGGCCTTGCCGAGATCGACGTAGAGATATTCCGCTTTCGCGGTCCACGGTCCGACGAGGCCGACTTCCACGCCGCCGCCCAGGGTCCAGCCGGCGCGCGTGTCATTGATGCCGGCATAGGTGGCCGGCGAAGCCTTGACGTTGCCGAACGCGACGCCGCCAGTGACATAGGGCAACACGCGATCGAAGGCGTAGCCGATGCGGCCGCGCGCGGTTCCCAGCCAATTATTGCGGGTTTCGCAGCTCGTGGTGCACGGCACGCCGTTGGTGGTGCCGCGAATATTGCTCCAGTCGATGTCGCCTTCGACGCCGTACACGGCCTGGCCAGCCTGCCAGTTATAGCCGAGCGTGCCGCCGACCAATCCGCCGGAAAGGTTGGTGCCGCTGGTGCCGGTGGTGCCGCTCCAATCCGAATGGCCCCAAGCACCGCCGCCGTTGAGACCGACATAGGCGCCCGTCCAATTGTAGAGTGGCGCATAGACCGGTGCCTTCACCGGCATGGCGTGCCGGCGCGAAAGATCCGCCGCATGCGCTGCCACCATCGATGTCACCATGGCGAGCGCCGTCATGCCCGCCAGAATTACGCGCTTCATTTCCAACCTCCGTAAACTGGGCCACCCCAGAATGGCGTCAAACTATTCAGAACAATTCTTCTGTCTAGTGTGAAAAAAGCACACTCGACTAAAGTTGTCGCGGCGCTCGTCTTAAATAAGACTTTGGTGCGCCACGATTAGGCCGCGATCTAGACTAGGAAATTTCATGATCCGTCTGAAACGAATACTTAAGCGTTGCGCGGCGGGTCCGCGCGTGCCGGCGTGCCAGCGAGAGGCGCAAAAGAAAACCCCGGGCCGAGGCCCGGGGCTTTCCGCGCTACGTGTGCTGTCGCACGCTCAGAAGTGATAATTGACCCCGAAACGCAGCAGGCTGCTCGAGAGGCCGTTGTTGGCCCCGGTGACCGAAAAAGCGCGTTCGCCGAGATCCATGTAGAGATATTCGACCTTGGCCGACCAGTTGGGCGTGAAGCCGACTTCCATGCCGGCGCCGAGGGTCCAGCCGACTTCGGTCTTGGTTTCGGTCAGCGCATTGAACTCGCCCTTGACGTCGCCATAGGCGAGACCGCCGGTGCCGAAGAACAAGATGTTGTTCATGGCGTAGCCGATGCGCGCGCGCAGCGTGCCGAACCAGGGATTGGAAAATTTGTAGGGGGCGAAGGTGTCGTCGGCGCTGGAGAGCTGGATATCGGTTTCGCCGCCGAACACGAACTGGCCGTTTTGCCAGTTGTAGCCGAGCTGACCGCCACCAAAGATGCCGCTTGGGTTGATGCTTGAATTGCTGACCTTGCCCCACTGGTAGCCGAGATTGAGGCCGGCATAGGCACCGCCCCAGTTATAAGTGCTCACTGGAGCCGGCGCATAATAAGGCGAGGGGCCACGCGGGAGGTCGGCCGCGAGTGCTGCGCCAGAGACCACCGCGACAGTTGCCGCGGCAAACGCCATGATCGATCTTTTCATTTTAACCTCCACTTGCCATCCGCGCGCGCCATTGACGCGGCGCTCGCGTTACTCGGCGGTCGGACATCCGCGCGTTTCATTCATCTGTCCGCGCGCGTTCGACCGTTATTACGGAGGATTTATCGAGCATTTTAGGTTAAACGCTTATGAATCGGTAACGATCAGCCCTCGTTAATCTTAAGGAAGCGTTAGCCGCTGCGATCTGATAATGTCAGATGTGGACCATTCAACCCAACCGCGTGCGGTGCTGATCACCGGCGGCGCTCATCGCATCGGCGCGACGATCGCGCGTACGCTGGCGCGCGCCGGTTATGCGGTGGCACTGCATGCCAATCGTTCGCGCGCAGCGGCCGAGCAACTGGCCGCCGAAATCATCGATGCTGGCGGAAGCGCGCGCGTCGTGCTCGCCGATCTCGCCGACCACGGCAGTCTGCGCAATCTGGTGCCGGCGGCCGCGGCGGCCTTCGGTCCACTCACGCTGCTCGTCAACAGCGCCGCCGAGTTCGAGCCCGACGAGATCGAAAGCCTCGCGCACGCGCGTCTGGAGCGAACCTTCGCCGTCAACCTGGCGGCACCCTTGTTCCTGGCGCAGGCTTTCGCCGCGCAGGCGCCGGCGGGCGCCTCGATCGTCAATGTCACTGATCAGCGCGTGTTCAGGCCGACGCCGCGCTTTCTCTCCTACACCTTGAGCAAGAGCGCGCTGCACACGGCCACCACCACGCTGGCGCAGGCGTTGGCGCCGCGCCTGCGGGTCAATGCGGTGGCGCCGGGGCCGACATTGCCGAGCCCGCGCCAGACCGAAGACCAGTTCGCCGAACAGGCCGCCAATCTGCCGTTGCAGCGCGGCCCCACGCCGGAGGATATCGCCGCCGCGGTGCTTTATCTGGCGGGTGCGGCAAGCGTCACCGGTGTCACCATCGCGGTCGACGGCGGCCAGCATCTCGCCTGGCGCACGCCCGATAGCGACGTCGCCGAGTAGCCGTGCACACATTATTTATATGTCATTCAGGGGCGCACGCGTCAGCGTACGAACCCGGAATCCGGCGCTATAGCGCAAGGCCCTTATTATGGCCCTGGATTCCGGGTCCGGCGCTAGCGTGCTGTCCCGGAATGACGGAATGAGAAGAATGAGCGGCAAGAAAGACATCGATCCGGCCAGCGACCTCGCCGAGGAAGACGACGAGCAAGCGCTGCCCGAACTGGAGATGGAGGAAGCCCCGGCCGGCACGCTCGCTGCCGGGCGCACGGTGATCGCGCGCTTCGTCAAGCTCGCGCCCGCCGCACCCGGCGTCTATCGCATGATCGACGCCAAGGGCGAGGTGCTCTATGTCGGCAAGGCCAAGAGCATCAAGAAGCGGCTCGCCTCCTATGCGCGGCCGACCGGCTACGACGCGCGCATCGCGCGCATGATCAGCGCGACCGTCTCGCTCGAATTCGTCACCACCGCGACCGAGACCGAGGCGCTGCTGCTCGAAGCCAACCTGATCAAGCGGCTGCGCCCGCGCTTCAACGTGCTCTTACGCGACGACAAGTCGTTCCCCTATATCCTGATCACCTCCGACCATTGGGCGCCGCAGATCCTGAAACACCGCGGCGCGCGCACGCGCTCCGGCCGCTATTACGGGCCGTTCGCTTCGGCCGGCGCGGTCAACCGCACCATCAATGCGCTGCAGCGAGCATTTCTGTTGCGCTCGTGCTCGGACAGTTTCTTCGAGGCGCGCACGCGGCCGTGCCTGCTCTATCAGATCAAGCGTTGCGCGGCGCCGTGCACCGGCGAGATCGATTTCGCCGGCTATGGCGAGCTGGTGCGCGAAGCGCATGAATTTCTCTCCGGCCGTAGCCGGTCGGTGCAGAAAGAGTTGGCAGAGGCGATGGACAAGGCCTCGGAGGCGCTCGATTTCGAGCATGCCGCGGTCTATCGCGATCGGCTGTCGGCGCTGTCGGCGATCCAGTCGCACCAGGGCATCAATCCGCGCAGCATCGAGGAGGCCGACGTCTTCGCCGTGCACCAGGCCGGCGGCTACACTTGCGTCGAGGTGTTCTTCTTCCGCACCGGACAGAACTGGGGCAACCGCGCTTATTTCCCCAAGGCCGACCGCGCGCTCGGCGCCGGCGAGGTGCTGGAAGCATTCCTCGCGCAATTCTACGACGACAAGCCGCCGCCGCGGCTCATTCTGGTGTCGCACGAATTCGCCGAGCGCGATCTGCTGGCGCAGGCGCTTTCCGCCAAGAGCGAGCGCAAGGTCGAAGTGGCGGTGCCGCAACGCGGCGAGCGCAAGGAACTGGTGACGCATGCGTTGAGCAATGCGCGCGAGGCGCTGGCGCGCAAGCTTGCCGACACCCAGTCGCAGCAAAGGCTGCTCGATGCGCTGCGCGAGACGTTTTCCCTGCCGCATTCGCCACGCCGGATCGAGGTCTATGACAACAGCCACATTGCGGGGACGAATGCGGTCGGCGCCATGGTGGTCGCCGGTCCGGAAGGTTTCCGGAAGAACCAGTACCGCAAGTTCAACATCCGCTCGCAGGATCTCACGCCGGGCGACGACTACGGCATGATGCGCGAAGTGCTGCAGCGGCGGTTCAAGAGGCTGCTGGAGGAGGCGCCGCGACCGCGTCCTGAGGAGGCAATGGCGGCGGAGGGAAACGGCGGAATTCGCCTCGACGAGGAGCAACCTTGGCCCGACCTGGTGCTGATCGACGGCGGGCAGGGCCAGCTCAAGGCCGCGACCGAGACGCTTGCCACGCTCGGCGTCACCGACGTGCCGATGGTCGCCATTGCCAAGGGGCCCGACCGCGACGCCGGCCGCGAGACCTTCTTCATGGCGGGCAAGAGCCCATTCAAGTTGCCGCCGCGCGATCCCTTGCTTTATTTCATCGAGCGGCTGCGCGACGAGGCCCACCGCTTCGCCATCGGCTCCCACCGCGCACGCCGCAAGAAGGACATCCGCGAGGCCGGCTTGCAGGAAATCCCGGGTATCGGTCCCACCCGCAAGCGGGCGCTGTTGCGGCATTTCGGTACTGTGAAAGCGATCGAGCGCGCGAGCCTGCCTGACCTCGCGCAGGTGCCGGGAATTAATGCGGAGACCGCGCGAAAGATATATGAGTTCTTCCACGAGCAGGCGGTGCGGTAATCACACGCTTCGTCATGGCCGGGCTTGTCCCGGCCATCCACGTCTTCCTTGGCTCAGCGAAGACGTGGATGCCCGGCATGAAGCCGGGCATGACGGTGGTGAACCAAAAATCGAGGAAGCGGAATGATCATCCAGCGGCAAGAAGACGTCACGCCCAAGGTGCTGGACGCCTACAAGAACATCGAGGATCCGCGCCTGCGCGAAATCGTCGCATCCCTGGTCAAGCACCTGCATGCGTTCGCGCGCGAAGTGCACTTGACCGAAGAGGAATTCCAGGCCGGAACTGCGCTCGTCGCCCGCATGGGTCAGATGACGAACGCCACGCACAATGAAGTCGTGCTGATGGCGGGCTCGCTCGGATTATCCGCGCTGGTCTGCCTGCTCAACAACGGCAATAACGGGCAGACCGAGACCACCGCCAATCTGCTCGGGCCGTTCTGGCGCATGAATTCGCCCGCTACCCAGAACGGCGGCTCCATCGTGCGCTCGCCGACGCCGGGGCCGGCGATCTTCGTCGATGCCTGGGTCAAGGACAGCAACGGCAATCCGATCGCCGGTGCCGAGGTCGACGTTTGGCATTCCTCGCCGGAGGGCTTCTACGAGCAGCAGGACCCCAAGCAGGCCGACATGAACCTGCGCGGCAAGTTCGTCACCGATGCGGAAGGGCACTTCTGGTTTCGCAGCGTCAAGCCCGCCGGCTACCCGATCCCCGTCGACGGGCCGGTCGGCGACCTGGTGCGCGCCGGTAAACGCCACAATTTCCGCCCCGCGCACCTGCACTTCCTGATCTTCAAGGAAGGCTTCAAAACGCTGATTTCGCAAATTTACTCGAACGACGACGACAGACTGGAGACCGACGTGCAGTTCGGCGTCACCCGCGCGCTGATCGCCAATTACGTGCGCCACGAGGGGAATGCCCCGGCCCCCGACGTGCAGGGCGAGTGGTATTCGCTTGAACAAGTTTTCGTCATGGAACCGGGCAAGAGTCAGTTGCCGAAGCCGCCGATCCAATAAAGCCGGGATCGCCGGCCCGCGGCAGTTGACCTCGGCAATCCAGGGGTGTTCCTTGTCCGGGATGAACGCCTACACAGCCCGACGCCTGCCGGCGCGCCCGCTCGCGCTGCCGAACTTGTTGACCTATGGACGCATCGCCGCGGTGCCGGTGGTGGTGGCGCTGTTGTATTGGCAGAGCATCGAGGGCGGCGCCTTGTGGCTGCGCTGGGTGGCGCTGGCCTTCTTCGCCGTCGCGGGCGTGACCGATTTCTTCGATGGCTATTTGGCCCGCGTGTGGGAGCAGCAGTCCTCGCTCGGCCGCATGCTCGATCCGATCGCCGACAAGCTCTTGGTGTCGTCTTGCCTGCTGATGCTGGCGGCCGAGGAGATCATCCGCGGCTGGTCGCTGCTCGCCGCGGTCATCATCCTGTGCCGTGAAATCCTGGTGTCGGGCCTGCGTGAATATCTCGCCGAATTGCGCGTCAGCGTGCCGGTCACGCGGCTCGCCAAGTGGAAGACCATGGGGCAGATGGTGGCGATCGGGTTCCTGATCGCGGGGCCGGCCGGCGACCAGGTCATTCCAGACGTGACCCGGGTCGGCATTTTCCTGTTGTGGGCGTCGGCGCTGCTGACGCTCTATACCGGCTACGACTATATGCGGGCCGGCCTGCGCTATGTGATCGAAGAATGAAAATCCGTTATTTCGCCTGGGTGCGCGAACGCGTCGGCAAGCCGGAGGAAGAGATCGAACTTCCGGCCGGGATTGCCACCGTCGGCGAGCTCATGGATTGGCTGGCCGGGCGCGGCGAGGAATATGCCTACGCCTTCGAGAACCGGAAGGTGATTCGTGCGGCCATCGATCGTACCCATGTACGCCCGGACGCCCCGATCCGCGCGGCGCGCGAGATCGCTTTTTTCCCGCCCATGACGGGGGGATAGTTCCATTAGCCCTGTCATTCCGGGGCGCGGCCATTAGGCCGCGAACCCGGAATCCATACACCGCAACAGGGATTATGGATTCCGGGTCCGGCGCTTCGCGCCGTCCCGGAATGACGGGGCATAGACGATGCGCTAAATTACCCCCATGACCACGCCGACCACGATCCGCCTGCAGCGCGAGACCTTCGATGCCGCCGCCGAAGCGGCCAAGCTGACGCGCGGCCGTACCGACATCGGCGCGGTGGTCACCTTCACCGGCATCTGCCGCGGCGACGAGGCCGGCGAACCGATCGCCGCGCTGACGCTCGAGCATTATCCCGGCATGGCGGAAGAGGAGATCACGCGCCACGTCGAGGAGGCGTGCGCGCGCTGGCCGGTCCTGGGCGTCACCGTCATCCACCGCTATGGCCGCATCGCGCCGGGCGAGGACATCGTACTGGTGGTGACCACGTCGTCGCATCGCGCGGCGGCCTTCGCGGCAGCCGAATTCCTCATGGATTATCTGAAGACGCGCGCGCCGTTCTGGAAGCAGGTCGAGAAGGCCGGTGCCAAGAATTGGGTGGCGGCGAAGGAGAGCGACGACGCGGCCGCGGATCGCTGGCGCGGCAAGGCGGCAGAATGAGCGCGCACCGGCATATCGCAGCGGCGCTCATCGCGCTGGCCGCGTTGGCGTGCAGCCCAGCGGTGGCGGCGCAGGTCCGTTATTACGCGGTGCCGCAAGGCGCCCATCCGCATGATGTGGCGCCGGCGCCCGATGGCTTGGTCTGGTACACCGCGCAGGCGCAGGGCGCGATCGGTATCCTCGATCCCAAGACCGGCAAGGTCATCCAGCTTCCGCTCGGCCGCGACTCCGCTCCGCACGGCGTGATCATCGGCCCCGACCGGGCCGCCTGGATCACCGATGGTGGGCAAAACGCCATCGTGCGCGTCGATTCGCTCACGCGTGCGGTGAAACGGTTTCCGTTGCCGAAGGATTTTTCCGCCGCCAATCTCAACACCGCCACCTTCGACGGCAAGGGCATTCTCTGGTTCACCGGGCAGAACGGCGTCTATGGCCGCGTCAATCCGGGCACCGGCAAAGTCGAAGCCTGGCGGGCGCCCAAGGGCGTCGGGCCCTACGGCATCACCACTACGCCCAATGGCGAAGTCTGGTATGCTTCGCTCGCCAGCGATCATATTGCCAAGATCGATACGGTGAGTGGCGACGCCATGATGGTGGCGCCGCCCAAGCCCGGGGTCGGCCCGCGCCGTATCTGGTCGGACTCCAAGGGCGTGTTGTGGGTGAGCTTCTGGAACACCGGCGAGGTCGGACGCTACGATCCGATCGCCAAGACCTGGCGGGTATGGGCGCTGCCGAACAGCACCGCGGGCTGCTATGCGGTCTATGTCGACGAAAAGGACAAGATCTGGCTCAGCGACTGGACCAACAATGCCATCATCCGTTTCGATCCGGTGACCGAGAAATTCGATCGCTTCCCCAGCAACCGGCGCGGCGCCGCCGTCCGCCAGTTGCTCGGGCGACCAGGCGAGGTCTGGGGCGCGGAATCCGGCATCGACCGCCTGGTGGTCGTGAAGGATTAGAGCCGCCATGCTGAGCCGGCGACATGTTCTGCACCTCATCGCCGGCGGTGCGATGCTGGCCGGTGTGCGGCCGGCGGCGGCGGGCGAGCGGCGCATCGATCGCCTGATCGAACAGTCGGCCGCGCTGCCCACCATCAGCCAGCGCATCGACGTCATCTCGCGCGCGCTGATCGGCACGCGCTACCGCGGCTACACCCTGATCGGCGGACCGCACCGTCCCGAGCGCTTCGTGGCGCGCGACGATTGCTTCGACTGCGTGACCTATTGCGAGACCGTGCTGGCGGCGGCGATCGCGCGCACGCCCAGCGGCTTCGCGCCGGCCTTGCGCACCATCCGCTATCACGACGGCGTGGTCGCCTGGCGCGAGCGCAATCACTATTTCTTCGAGTGGAGCGAGCACAACGTCGCCAACTGGACCTGCCGCGATATCACCATGGATGGCGCGATCGAGCTCGACAAGACCGTCTATTGGCACAAGGCGCTCGGCCGCCGCCGTTTCGCCATGCACGTCATTCCGCGCGCGACCTTTCTGGCCAATCGTGCGATGCTCGAAACCGGCGACATTGTCGGCTTCGTGACGCGGCGGCCCAACCTCGATTATTTCCACGTCGGCTTTATTGCCTTCGGGCCCAAGGGCGAATTCCTGCTGCGGCACGCCTCGCAGAGCCATGGCCGCGTGCTCGACGAACCCATGCAGCACTTCGTCCGGGTGAACCACGTGCGCTATGTCACGCTGCTCAGGCCGCTGGCGCCGGTGTGGATTTGAGCGCCCGGCGGCGCGCTAACGCAATATGCTTGACGCCTGCGCCGGCATTGCCGGCCCGCCGTGGCGCTGCGCCATCCTCAGATGATCGATCTCGCCGGAGAAGATCGTCATGGCGTAGACGGCGAAGACGAAGCCGAGCACGCCGAGCGCGAGCTTGCGGTTCTTCGGGCGCGCGATCTCGATCAGCGCCTCGCCGGTGGTGGGATAGAGCAAGGCATCGGAGTTCGACGACGACCAGGTCGGGCGCGCCGCCCAGATGCGGTCCTCGTGCCGGCCCCACAGATGAATCACCATGATCGCCGCGGCGAGACACAACAGCGCGCTCGGCACCCAGATGATGAAGCCGCCAGTGGCTTCGTCGGTCGCCGGTGAAATGCCGAACAGCCGCCCCATCGCGTCATAGGCCGTATAGAGAGTTTCTTCTTTGAACGTGAGATAGGCACCAAGCCCGACATGGCTGAGCGCGGCGATCCACAGCATCATCAGCCGGCGGCCATAGCTCTGGCCGATCGGTTCCGGCACGCGATCGAAAATGCGCCACCAGAAGAGCAGCCCGGCGCCAAGCTGAGTGAGGTGCATCAAAGCGGCGAGCGGCGCGCTCAGGATGGCGGCGTTGTGATAGGGCGGCCATTGCCACACGAAGGTCGCGGCGATGAAGAGCGCGGTCGCGACGACGCCGTGCCCCGGCATGGTGATCGCGTTGCGCACGGCGGCAGGCATCGCCGCCGAACGCAGGCCGGGCGGGAGAGCGGCCGCGAGAACAGGCCCCGGCATCGCCACCACGATCAGGATCGGCGCCACCATGAGCAGCAGCGTGTCCTGGATCTGCTGCATGAAATAAAGATGCACCGCCAAGGCGCTGAGCGGCGAAACAAACGCCAGCAGCAGGATGGCCATGCCGCCGGCAAAGCTTAACGCGTGCCAGCGCTGCGCAGCGTCTTGCGGCGCCTGCCGGCGCCACGCGCCGAGGCCATAGAGCAGACAGGTCAAGGCGATGGGAACAACCGCCGCGAGGTCAAAGGTCCAGCGGTTCCAGGCGATGGCAGAGACAGCCACTGCGGGCCTCTATCAGTTCGATCGCCCGCCGCCGGCGTTGGTAGCCCCTTGCTCAAAGGGAATCAACGGCCACGCTCCTCGTTCCGAAAAGAAATGGCCGGGCGAGCGGCCCGGCCATGACGTTGAAACTCAGGTAATGGCGGAAGGCGTTACTGCGCCGCGATGGCGGGAGCTTCCTTCGGCTGTTCCATGGCGGCGACGCGCGACACCACCGCCTTCTGCACCTTCTCGAAGGCGCGCACCTCGATCTGGCGCACGCGCTCGCGCGAGACGCCGAATTCGGCGGCGAGATCCTCGAGCGTGATCGGGTCGTCGGCCAGGCGGCGCGCCTCGAAGATGCGCCGCTCGCGCTCGTTGAGCACGTCGAGCGCCCCGATCAATGCCTCGTGGCGATTATCCTTCTCCTCGGTTTCGGCCAGGATGCGTTCCTGGCTGGGCGCTTCGTCGACCAGCCAGTCCTGCCACTCGCCGCTGTCGCCGTCGTCGCGGATCGGCGCGTTGAGCGAGGCATCGCCGCCGAGGCGGCGGTTCATGTCGACCACGTCCTGCTCGGTCACGCCTAACCGCTTGGCGATGATCTTGACCTGGTCGGGCCGCAGATCGCCCTCGTCGAGCGCGGAGATCTTGCTCTTGGCCTTGCGCAGGTTGAAGAACAGCTTCTTCTGGTTGGCGGTGGTGCCCATCTTCACCAGCGACCAGGAGCGCAGGATGTATTCTTGAATGGCGGCCTTGATCCACCACATGGCGTAGGTGGCGAGGCGGAAGCCTTTCTCGGGCTCGAAGCGCTTGACCGCCTGCATCAGGCCGACATTGCCTTCCGAGATCACTTCGGCGATCGGCAGGCCGTAGCCGCGATAGCCCATGGCGATCTTGGCGACCAAACGCAGATGGCTGGTGACGAGCTGGTGCGCGGCCTCACGGTCGCCGTGCTCGCGCCAACTGCGGGCCAGCATGTATTCTTGCTGCGGTTCCAGCATAGGGAACCGGCGGATTTCTTCGAGATAGTGCGACAGGCCGGATTCGGCCTTGAGTGCCGGCAGTACGGCGGTGCGGGCCATTACAGCGCCCTCCATGTTTGCCCCCGATGATCGGCAGGCGGGTCATCGCCGCCGCTCCCCGAGCCGACGGCGAACGCATATGTTGCGACCGCGAAATCGTGATCGCGGGTGCAACATACCGAAGTGGACGGGCGAAAAAAAGGCGTTCGCCTGTCACGTCGCCGTGAGCAAGGGTTTTTGGTAGTAAGTATCTGTTTTAACTCAGAGTTTCTGGGCGCTCCCACCCCTTTGAGGGGTTTCGGCGGCCAAGGCATCACGTAAACGACGCAAGTCGCCCGGCAGTTCCGATTGGAACTCCAGGCTTTCTCCGGTGTAGGGGTGTTCGATAGCCAATAGATAGGCATGCAGCGCCTGCCTGCCAAGGGCTTCCAGGGCAGTACGCGCCTGCGGCCCCAGCCGGCTGATCCTGGTCTTGAAGCCGGTGGCGTAGGTTTCGTCGCCCATGATCGGATGGCCGATATGGGCGAGATGCACCCGGATCTGATGGGTGCGCCCGGTCTCCAGCGCGCAGGTGATCAGGCTTGCGACCGGCTTGCCGTCCACGCCGGTGTAACGCTCCAGCACCTCCCAATGGGTGACGGCGTGACGGCCGCCCGCGCGCATGCGGGTGGCGGTCGAGCGGCGCGTCGATGGTGCCGCGCGGCCGCTCGGGCGCGCCCCAGACCAGCGCGAGA
>JAKAMD010000070.1 GCA_021823875.1 Pseudomonadota bacterium
GGACGATCCCGAATACGATAAGCAGGATCGCTTCCACGGCGAAAGCGATGGCGATGTAGCGCGCCGACCAGTTGATGGTGTCGTAGCGCTGATAGAGATAGGCCCACGCCACCCACAGCCAGCAGACCGCGAGGATCGCAGCCATGGCGCGCACGCGTCCCGCGCCCCCACGAAACATGAGCCCGACGAGCGCCAGCCCGAGCGCGCCGGCCATGAGATGCAGCGGCCAGAGCGCGCGATTGTAGAGCTCGAACAGGCGGTAATAGGTATGCGGCGTGAACAGCAGGAAATCGGACAGCGTGTAGGTCAGCCACACCGCCATCAGAAACGCTCGACCGTCGCGAGGATACGCTTGCGCATGCCTTCATCGGGCAGCCGGCCGTAGGACGCGCCGATGTTCTCCCGCACGTGATCGACGCGCGTGGTGGCCGGAATGGCGCAAGTCACTGCCGGATGCGCAACGACGTATTTGAGCAGGATCTGCGCCCAGTTGGTGCAGTCGATTTCCTTGGCCCAGGCCGGCAGCAGATGACGCTTGGCGCGCCGCACCAGCGGCCCGGCGTTGAACGGCCGGTTGATGATCACCGCCAGTCCGCGTTCGCGCGCCAGCGGCAGGATGCGCCGCTCGCTCTCGCGCTCGACCGGGTTATAGGTGACCTGGATGAAATCGAGCGGCTCTTTCCGCATGACCTGCTCGAACTCGTCGTGGCGGCGGCCTTCCGAGGTGCTGATGCCGACATAGCGGATGCGGCCCTTGGCCTTCATGTCCAACAGCATCGGCAGGTGTTCCTGCCAGGACAGCAGGTTGTGAACCTGCAGCAGATCGAAACGGGTCACACCCCATTTCTTGCGCGAGGTTTCGGCTTGGGCGGCACCGCCGGAATAGGTCCAGACCTTGTCGGCGGCAAACACCTTGTCGTAGGCGTTAAGCTTCTTGAGGCCATAGCCGATCGTGTCCTGCGAGGAGCCGTACATCGGCGAGGAATCGATCATGCGGCCGCCGCCTGCGAAGAAGGCGCGCATCACCTCGGCGCAAGCATCGCGCCCCTCGGCATCGTCACCGACATTGAAGGTGCGCCAGCTTCCAAGCCCGACCAGCGGGAGTTGTTCGCCGGATGCCGGAATGCGGCGCGTGAGCAGCGGCGCGCTCTGTGCCCATGCCGCATGCGGAAGGGCCGCCGCGGCGCCGGCAGCCGCCAGTGAAGCAAGCAAGGCGCGGCGATCGATCATCGGAACGATCCAGACCCCAAGCGCGACAGGCGAACGATATCAGCCGCAGGCTCTCACGAAACGAGACAACACTGGATTCCCAAGTTGGCTTTTTTGGGCACGCAACCGAGCCGGGTTGACCCGTACTGCGACACCGGTGCCCATTCGCCGCCACCGCTTGCGCCACCGCCGTCATCGCGCCATGAATGGCCCTTCGGAATTCAAGCGCGAGTGAGGCCGGACGTGGCGACATTCAAAGCGATCGTGATCGAGAAGGCGGACAAAGGCACCCAAGCCGCGCTCGCCGATTTCGACGAAGTCAATTTGATGGACGGCGACGTCACCGTCCGCGTGGAATATTCCACGGTCAATTACAAGGATGGGCTCGCCGTCACCGGCAAGGCGCCGGTGGTGCGCCGCTTCCCGATGATCGCCGGCATCGACGGCGCCGGCACGGTGGAAGCCTCCAGCCATCCGGCCTGGAAGCCGGGCGACAAGGTCATCCTCAACGGCTGGGGCTGCGGCGAAACCCATCTCGGCTGCTACGGCGAAAAGGCGCGCCTGAAGGGCGACTGGCTGGTGCCGCTGCCCGCCTCGATGAGCACGCGCGAGGCCATGGCGATCGGCACGGCGGGGTATACGGCGATGCTGTCGGTGATGGCGCTCGAGCGCCACGGGCTCACGCCCGCGAGCGGGCCGGTGGTGGTCACCGGAGCCTCCGGCGGGGTCGGCTCGGTCGCCATCGCCATCCTGGCCAAGCGCGGCTTCACCGTGCATGCGGTCACCGGCCGCCCGCAGGAGGCCGACTATCTCAAGGGCCTGGGGGCCGCCGAGATCATCGAGCGCCAGGAGCTGGCCGGGCCGGCCAAGCCGCTCGCCAAGGAGCGCTGGGCCGGCGCCGTGGACGCCGTCGGCTCCACCACCCTGGCGAATCTCCTGTCCATGACCCGCTATGGCGGGGCGGTGGCGGCCTGCGGGCTTGCCGGTGGTATGGATCTGCCGAGCTCGGTCGCCCCGTTCATTCTGCGCGGGGTGTGTCTTTACGGCATCGATTCCGTGATGTGTCCGCTGCCGCGCCGGAAAGAGGCGTGGAAAAGGCTGGAAAGCGACCTGGACCGCCAGAAACTCGCCGCAATGACTACGGAAATTGGCCTTTCCGGGGTGCCCGAGGCGGCCGCCGCCATCCTCAAGGGCGAGGTGCGCGGTCGGGTCGTGGTCAAGATCGGGTAAATGCGTTCAGGATTTGTCGACGAACGCATGGCATAGTGTTTGTTAGCCTTAAGAAACGGCTTAGTCTTGGTTGACGGTAGAGACGTCAGGCGGAGTTCGGGGGATGTTGCGTAGTATCGCATTGCTGGTGGGCCTGTTGGCTTCCGTGCCCGCCTTGGCCGGCGAGATGAACGCCGAAGAGGCCCGGCACTTCGTCGTCGGCCATGTCTTCAGCTACAACTGCTTCGAGGGCACCCGCGGCCAGGGCCGTGTGCTCGCCAATGGCGGGGTGGTCGGCAGCATCCAGTTCCAAGGCTCGGGCCCCTTGCGCTACGCCGCGCTGCCGGCCGGCACGCTGCGCGTTGAGGGACAGTCGGTCTGCGCCTCGCTGCGCGGCCTGCCGATCCAGCCCTGCTTCAATCTCGAGCGTATCGACAACTACAGCTTTCGCGGCTCGGTTTCGGGCCTGAGCTTCATGTCCTGCGAGTTCACCCGCCCGCACGGACATCCGCATCATCTGGTGCGCCATCACAAGCGTCGTCAGGTCACACCGCTGGCGCTGCGGCCGTCGCTGACGGCGGAAAACAACAACTAGCCCTTCGCCGGAAATATCATGCAGGTGGTGGTGGCGTGGGCGTAGAGCTTGCCCGCGCCATCCTTGAGATCGCCTTCCGAGGTGGCCACCGTGCGGCCGCGATGCACGATGCGGCCCTCTGCGCGCACCGGGCCGGTGTCCTTGGTGAGCGGGCGCACCAGGTTGAACTTCAGCTCCAGCGTGGTCCAGCCGTCGCCTTTGTTCAGCGTGGAGAAGATCGCGCAGCCGAGCGCCGAGTCGAGCAGCGTGGCGGCAAAGCCGCCGTGCACCGTGCCGATCGGATTGTAATGGCGCAGCTCGGGCAGGCCCTCGAACACCGCGCGGCCCGGTTCGGCTTCGATCAGATGGAAACCGAGGATTTCGCTGATGGGCGGCTGCGGCAGCACGCCGTCGATGATCGCCCGGAGGAAGCCGAGGCCGTCATAGGACGCCAACACCTCGGGTGAAACCACGCCGTAGTTCTTGCCCGTCACCGCGCCGCCTCCGTTGCAAAGCGCCGCAGTGTATCGGCTTGCCCTCTTCAGGCAACATCGAGCCGGAACGGATTGCCTTCCAGCGCGGCCTGCCCGGGACCGATGGTCTGGATGGCGCTTACCATGCGGCCGTCGCGCTTGAGCAGGCGGTCGGCGACGGCGACAATGCGCGCATTGGGTTGCGCGGTGCGCGAGGCCCGGCGGATCGCCCAGGCGATCTCGCGCTCGTCGCGCGTCGGATTGAGCGCGCAGGCGGCGACGAAAGCGCCGGCGGTGGAGCGGCTGATGCCGGCGAAACAATGCACCACCATGGGCGCCTGCCGGTCCCAGGTGCCGACGAACTTGATCAGCCGTTCGACATGCTCCTCGCCCGGCAGCGTATAGCCGTCGATCGGCATCGAGATGTCGTCGACATTGAGCACCAGATGGTTCTCGGGCGCGATATGACGCGGCCGCGCCACCCGGTCGGTGATGCGCAGCAGGGTGACGACATGGCGCGCGCCGGTTTCGTCGACGGTATCGTAGAGGCGCGCGAGCGAGCAGACGTGGATCATGGGTGTTCGAAGAAGCCCGATTCTTGCGTCATATCTATGACTTGCCTGAGGTGATTGAAAGGCTCAGCCGCGCAGCACTTTCTCGACCCGCTCGCGGTAGCGCTTTTCGGCGGTTCCCGCCGGCCAGGGCGTCAGATAATCGCGCTCCAGCACGGCTGAGAATTTCGGCGGCGGACCGAAAAACTTGCGCGCTTCGGCCGGTTCGAAACCGGCGAGCCGGGTCGCCTCCAGATAGGCGGCATTGCGGTCGGTGGCCTTGATCAGGTCGGTGAGCGTATCCGGTAGCTTGGCCGGCAGTCCGAAGCGCAGATGGATGGCCGCCAACAGCCGCTTCTCCACCGCCTTGTAGCTGTCGCCGATCACCGCCTTGAACGGCGAGATCATGTCGCCGATCACGTATTCGGGGGCGTCGTGCAGCAGCAAGGCCAGCCGCCCCTTGGCATCGAGCTTCGGCGTCTTGGCGCGCGCCAGCGCCTCGACCAGCAGCGAATGCTGCGCGACCGAAAAGATGGCGGCGCCGGTGGTCTGCCCGTTCCAGCGCGCCACGCGCGCCAGCCCATGCGCGATGTCTTCGAGCTCGACGTCGAGCGGCGAGGGATCGAGCAGGTCGAGCCGCCGGCCCGAGAGCATGCGCTGCCAGGCGCGCGCTTGGGTGCGCGTTCGCCCTTTGGGCGCGTGAGCCGGGACAGGGGATGAACGCGACTTGGTCGCCAAGGCGTCGGAGGCTCCTCTACGTCATGCCCGCGCTTGTCGCGGGCATCCACGTCTTGCTTACAAAGTCATGGATGGCCGGGACAAGCCCGGCCGTGACGTTATCATCACTTGTGCTGCGCTAATTTCGCACAAGCGTCATGCCGGTGACAGCTCACCAGATGATCGTTGACCATGCCGACCGCTTGCATGAAGGCATAGACGATGGTCGGCCCGACGAATTTGAAGCCGCGCTGTGACAGGTCCTTGGAAATCCGCCGTGACAGGTCGGTCTCCGCCGGCACCTGGCCGATCGAGCGGAACGTGTTCTGCTTCGGCCGGCCGTCGAGATAATCCCACAGCAGATTGGCGAAGCCGGGCCCCTTTTCCATGATCTCGAGATAGGCGCGCGCGGAAGTAACAGCGCCTTCGATCTTGGCGCGGTTGCGCACGATGCCGGCATCCTGCATCAGCCGTTCGATCTTGCCGCTGCGGTAGCGCGCGATTTTCTCCGGCGCGAAATCGTCGAAGGCTTTGCGGAAGTTCTCGCGCTTGCGCAGGATGGTGATCCATGACAGTCCGGCCTGGAAGCCGTCGAGGATCAGCTTCTCGTAGAGCGCGCGGTCGTCGTATTCCGGCACGCCCCACTCGTCATCGTGATAGGCGACGTAGAGCGGGTCTTGCTTCGGCCAGGGGCAGCGCTTGCGGCCGTCGGGGTGAGCGAGTGCACTCATGACGCTGGTGTCGCTTCCCCCGGCCAGGCGAATGTCGCCCATGCCGGTTTCACCAGCCTGATCGGAATATTGCCGCACATGAGCGGAAGGCCCGCGGCGAGCGCATCCGCGACCTTGTCGAGCCGCAGCAATGCCAGCCCGCGGCCCTTGGCGGTCGAGCCGATGGCGCCGACTTCCTTGTCGTCCACCCGCACGGCGGCGCCGGCCGGCGGCGCGTAGTCGTCATAGGCGATCGGCACGATCCGGCTGCGTGCACTGGCGCGGTGCTCGACGCGCGACACCACTTCCTGGCCGACATAACAGCCCTTGTCGAAATCGACGCCGTGGAGCTGGTCGAGGTCGGCCTCATGCGGAAAGGCGTCGCCGTAGCTGAAATCCTCGCCGCCGCGCGGCACGCCGAGCGCGATGCGGTGCGCCTCGTAAATCTCGGACGCGACCAGATCCGCCCCGACATCGGCGGCCGCCTCGCTCGCCATATCCGGCGGCAGAATGCAACGGGTGCCGAGCGCGGGCAGCCGCGGATCGGCGTAAGACAGGCCATAGTCGCTCAGCGCCTCGCCGTCCCAGATCGCCAGCACGCCGAGCGCCTCCGACAGGTCCTCGGCCAGGACTTTGGCGCGCAGCTTGTAGAAGTTGAGCTTTTCGACCAGCGCCGGCGCGAGCGCGCGCGGGCAGTCGAGAAAGAATCCGCCGCCGTCTTCGGCCGTGGCTTCGGCGACGATGAAATCCACGATGATCTTGCCCTGCGGGGTGAGCAGGGCGGCGTAGCGGGCGGCGCCGGGGCCGACCTTGCCCATATCGCTGCTGACGAGGCCGTTGAGGAACTTGCGCGCGTCCTCGCCGGTCACCTTCACCACGCCGCGGTCGAGAAGAAGCGCTGCCTGCATGTCCGAGCTTTCCGGGGTCCGTCTCTGTTAGTCTCTTGCCAGAACTCGCGCCGAAACGTAAGCGCTGGGGGCGAAGGCTCAAGACGGAAATGGCGCCAATATGGCCGAAACCTACGACCTGATCCTCAAGGGCGGCACCGTGGTCAACCACGACGGTGAGGGTGTGCGCGATATCGGCATCCGCGCCGGCCGTTTCGCCGCGATTGGCGACCTTTCGCGCGCCTCGGCCGGCGAGATTGTCGATTGCAAAGGCCTGCACATTTTACCCGGCGTCATCGACAGCCATGTGCATTTCCGCGAACCCGGCCTCACCCATAAGGAGGATTTGGAATCGGGCTCGCGCGGCGCCGTGCTGGGCGGGGTCACGGCGGTGTTCGAGATGCCCAACACCGATCCCACCACCACCAGCGCCGAGGCCATTGCCGACAAGGTCAAGCGCGCGCATCACCGCATGCATTGCGATTTCGCTTTCTATGTCGGGGCTACCCGCGAGAACACGCGCGATCTTGCCGAACTCGAACGCCTGCCGGGCGTTGCCGCCGTCAAGGTGTTCATGGGGTCCTCCACCGGCTCGCTGCTGATCGAGGACGATGAGGGCGTGCGCAACGTGCTCAAGGCGATCAACCGCCGCGCCGCCTTCCATTCGGAGGACGAGTATCGTCTGCGCGAGCGCATGAACCTGCGGGTGGAAGGCGATCCGCGCTCGCATCCGGTCTGGCGCGACGCCACCGCCGCGCTGATGTGCACGCAGCGCCTGATCGCGCTGGCGCGCGAGACCGGCAAACGCGTGCACGTGCTGCACGTGACGACCAAGGAAGAAGCGGTGTTTCTCGCCGACCACAAGGATGTCGCCACCGCGGAAGCGACGCCCGCGCACCTCACGTTGGCCGCGCCCGGATGCTACGAGCGGCTGGGCACGCTGGCGCAGCTCAATCCGCCGATCCGTGACGCGGCACATCGCGAAGGGCTCTGGCGCGGCCTGGCGCAGGGCGTCATCGACTCGATCGGCTCCGACCATTCCCCGCATACGCGGGAGGAAAAAGCGCATCCCTATCCGAAGACCCATTCCGGCATGCCGGGTGTGCAGACGCTGGTGCCGCTCATGCTCGACCACGTCAATGCCGGCCAGCTTTCCCTGCTCCGCTTTGTCGATCTCACCAGCGCCGGGCCGGCGCGGGTGTTCGGCATGGCCGCCAAGGGCCGCATCGCGGTCGGCTACGACGCCGACCTCACCGTGGTCGACCTCAAGCGGCGGGAGACCATTACCGATAAGTGGGTGGCGTCGCGGGCGGGCTGGACGCCCTATGATGGCGTCACCGTCACCGGCTGGCCCGTCGGCACGGTCGTGCGCGGTCACCGCGTGATGTGGGAGGGCGCGCTGACAACCCCAGCGCAAGGTGAGCGGATACGCTTCTTAGAGGCGCTGGTCAGCGAGCCCCGGCTAGCGTAAGAGCGCGCCTGCGCATCCTTGCGCTGCTTCCGTTGAACCAGAGTTTTCCCCAAGGTTCTCGTTGGTTGCAGAAATGCATTATTGCTATTTTTCCGAGCGCTGATAACAACGGTAGAACTGCACCTTTTTCTGGTGAATTATCGCCAGGGAGCCAAGGTCGGGAACGATGAGCGGCGATCTGATCTCGATCCGCCTGATCTGCGTTGCGGCCAAGCAGCTGTTGCTCGATCGTTGGCGAGAAGGCACCGCTATGGCCTCGGTGCCGGTGGATTTTTCAGGCACTCTTGTCGGCGCCGAAGCCGCGGACGCGATCGGTCGGGGAGGGGTCGATATCTGCATCCTCGACGTCACGCTGCCTTTTGCGGAGCGCGAGTGTGTGATCGAAGCCGCCCGCAACGCCGTTCCGCCCCCTTTTATGGTTGGCTTCACGCCGCACGCTGGTGCGACCTTGGACGGCGTTGACCGCATGGTGCCGCGCCCGGACCGGCCGGAAGACGCACGCCGGCTGGTCGAGGTTTGCCTGCGCGTCAAGGTCCCGACCCGCGTGCTGGTCGTCGACGACTCCATCACCATGCGCAGCATCGTGCGCAAGATTCTCCAGGCGAGCTATTTTGCGCTCGACGTGCACGAGGCGAACGAGGGCATGGCCGCGCTCGAACGCTTGCGCAACGGTCACTTTGCCGCGGTGTTCCTCGACTACAACATGCCCGGCTTCGATGGCATCGAGACGCTGGCCGAGATCAGGCGCGTCAATCCGGACGTGGCGGTGGTGATGATAACCTCCACGCTCGATCCGGCGGTCGCCGACCGCGCGCTGGCGGCCGGGGCGCTCGGCTTTCTGAAAAAGCCGTTCTATCCGGCCGATGTGGACAAGCTGCTCGAGCGCCATTTCGGGCAGATGCCGACGGTGGTTTGAAGGCCGCGCATCCCGCGGCGTGCGGCTACTGCCGCGGCAGGATGAGGGAGAATTCGCCGTTGCGGATGCGATTGGCCAGTCCTTCCGCGAAGGTGGCCGCCGCTTCCTCGCCGTAGGTGGTGACGAATTCGGCGAGCGCCGTGAACAGGCAGGCCTGCGCCAGGCAATCGCCGTCGATGCCGTCAAGCCGCGCTTCCGCCCAGGCTTCCTGCAGATAGCCGAGCGCGACCCGTTTCTGCTCGTGGTCGGCCACCGGCTCGTGTGTATGCGTAGAGCGCCCCGTCGAAGTCATTGCCACTTTCGGTCCCGGCGTCCATCGGGCGGACGTCTTTTTGAATGCGGCCGGACGTTAGCATGTGCGGGAACCCGGCAAAGCCGGATGTTAAGAAAGGGTTAACCGCGGGCGGGCGGGCCACTAGTTGCCGTAACGCGCGGTGATGTCGCGGGAAATCCGCGCGCCTTCCTCCAGATAACGCCGGATGGCGAGATCGGCGGCCGGCGTGCAGGTCCGGTAGGTCTGCTGGAACCCCTGGAAACCGCGATTGAAGCTGGCGACGATTCGGCGCCGGCGGTCCCCGCTGGGCGCCTCGGCGTCGATCAATTGCTGCATCTCATCGCGCCATTTCTGCCCTTCATGGGCACCGCAGACATGGCGCAGGTAATGCAAGGCGCCGAGGATTTCGGCGAGCCGCTGCAGATCGCGGTCGAAGGGGGCCGGTGCGGCATCGTCCGCGCGCACCGGGCCGGCGGCGAAGCAGAGGAGGGTCAATGCCAGAACGAAGAGCCGTTTCACGTCGTTTTCGCCCGATCCGCGTCGGACCTGATATGCGCCGGCACTGGGGCGACCGCAAGGCGGCCGTCAGGCCGGCGCCTTGAGCCGCGCGAAGGCCGCTTCGATGATCTCGGCCAGGCCCTCGGTGGTGGTCAGGCCGGAAAGCTCGGCCGGCTCGAGCCAGCGCGCATCGTCGAGTTCCTCATTGAGCGCGGGCTCGCCGGCAAGCCAGCGGCAGGCGAAGCTCAGGATGACGAAATGGCGCTTGGCGCGCCCCTCGGCATCGTTCGCGATCACCTCGCGATGGCCGGCGAGCGCGATCGGCTCGACCTCGAGCCCGGTTTCTTCGCGTACTTCGCGTTTGACCGCCTCGGTGAGGGTTTCGCCGATTTCGACCCCGCCGCCCGGCAGCGTATAGACCCCGAGCGCGGGTTTGCGCGCGCGGCGCACCACCAGCACCTTGCCGTCGCGCAGGATGGCGGCGCTGACGGCGAGATAGGGCCGGGTGGGGTAGGTTCGTTCGTTCGTCACGGCTGCTCGGACCTCGACGCGCGGCGACCGCGTTACGCTTGCGAGGCGCGTTCGTCGTCTTACTATTTCACGGCCGCCGGATGCCGCCGGCGGTCCCGTGTTAAAGCGTGTTTGGGCAGGCGCGGGAAGAGGGGTTTGTCATTATGTGCGGCCGCTTCACGGTCACCGCGACACCGGACGCGATCCGCGCGCTCTTCCGCTATCCGGAGCAGCCGAATTTCCCGCCGCGCTACAACATCGCGCCGACCCAGCCGATCGCCTTAGTAAGGTTGCACGAAGGCCAACGCCAATTCGTGCTGATGCGCTGGGGTCTGCTGCCGTCCTGGGTCAAGGACCCCAAGACCTTCACGCTTCTGATTAATGCACGCGGCGAATCCGTCTGCGATAAGCCGGCCTTCCGCGCTGCCATGAAGCGGCGGCGCTGCCTGATCCCGGCCGACGGCTTCTACGAATGGCAGGCGACGGGCGGCCGCAAGCAGCCCTATTTCATACGCGCGAAATCCGGCGAACCGCTCGCCTTCGCCGGCCTGTGGGAAACCTGGACCGGGCCGAACGGCGAGGAACTCGACACCGCGGCGATCGTCACCACCGAGGCCAACCGCACGCTGCGCGCCATCCACGACCGCATGCCGGCGATCATTCCGCCGGAGGCGTTCGATCTCTGGCTCGACTGCACGAATGTCGATGCTCGCACCGCCGAAGCATTGATCCGTCCGGCACCCGACGATCTGCTCGAAGCCTACGCGGTGTCGACCGCGGTCAACCGCACCGCCAATGACAGTCCGAAATTGCTGGAGCGTGTCGAGGTGAATGTGGCGCCGGTTATGCCGACGCCCAAGCCGATAAAGAAGCCGACGCCGAAACAACCGGCGCGCGCCAAGCGCGCGAAGAAGGACAGCGGGCAGGGGGTGTTATTCTAGCGCGCGCAGCCACACACCCGGCTCCATGAGCTAGGCTTAGTCGATGTCGGCTTTACTCCGAAAGTAGCCGCAATCCTGTATTGCGGTTAACTGACGCGATGGGCCAGAAGCGGAAGAGTAAGGACATTTGGTAATTTAGTGTTGGAGCGTTTGAGCGCCCATGGCCGCCGCGCATCTTAACAGCTTCCGCGTCTTCAAGATCGATGACGCAGTGCGTCAACCAAGTGGATTGCCGACATCGCCTAGCGGGCCCTGGAGCCAGATACTGGGATTGACCCTGCGCCTTTGATTAGAAGCCGCTCATGCGGCTGCCCCCTCGGCCGGTCTGAGGGCTGACGGCTGGCCTTTGCTCCGGCTACTACCTTTCCTCCGTGCCAGATACCCTTGCGCCTCATGCTTTCCGAGTCCCTTCGAGGGACATTCGTGGTAAGGTTCCCTCATGATTGGCGAACATGACAAGAAAGCCGTGGCCGCATTTAATGCCGCCATTGAGCCACTTTGGGAGGCCTATTCCGATCCGACCCTTTCGTACCTGGCGGTGCGCACACCGCAAGGTCTACTCCTGTTGAAAGGGCAAGTATCTTTGAACAATGCGCCAACCAAAGTGAAACTCGGTAATTTCACGTCAGCGAACGTGTTCGCGGGGCATTGCCTTCTGTCTGACTTGGCGGAGACCTTCGAAAAGTTCATTGAGGTCGTCGAAACTGGAAAGATTCAAATAGGGAAGGAGATTCTGTTATTTCCGCCGCGCAATAACAGCCAGCACGGCGCGTATTATCAACCGTTTCATGAGGCGGGGCTTCAAAATCACAACCGTGTGGGCGTCCTCGGCATAGTTGGTGCGCAGAATTCGGAAGTAAACAGAACGCTTCACCTTGACTGGGAGGTGAAGGCATCTCCCACGCCGTACGATGGCATTGCCGAGCTTGCCGCCGAATATCAAGTCGGCGCGCTACGAACTGATGCAGTTGCCGTTGAAGTTGTCGCGTTTAATGTGGCGGCCTTTGACCTGACTTCGGTGGTTTCGGGCACTAAGGCGCGGCTCGGCC
>JAKAMD010000493.1 GCA_021823875.1 Pseudomonadota bacterium
ACGATCTGATGCCGCGCGACAATCAGGATGAGAGGCGAGCGACAATCAGGATGAGAATGGCGCCGGGGGTAGGCTGACGGAGGGAGGGCGTAGCCCGACCGTAGTCAGGCTACCCCCGGCGGCGCGTTTTCCCCGGAGGGACAAACGCGGTCTGGCGGTCGGAGTGGCTGGGCGCAGCATCTGATTCTTCACCACCGGAAGGATCAGCACTTGCCTGGCCGACACATCACCGACTGCCAGACGAGGTTGTACATGAAGTCCCGTCAGAGCAACGTCCCGACGATCGCCGCCGCGAAAGCCGGGTTTTCCACCGCCACCGCCTATCGGATTGAAGCCGATCCGCGGTTACCGTCGCAGAAGAAGAAGTCCCGTGGGCGCCGCCGTCCCGACCCGCTCGCCGGAGTATGGGACAGCGAGATCGTGCCGATGCTGGAGGCGGCCCCCGGTATCCGCGCCGTGGCGATCTTCGAGGAGATCTGCCGTCGCAGTCCTTGGATCGCGCCGGGAGTACGGCGGACCCTTGAGCGCCGCATCGCCGGATGGCGGGCGCTCAACGGCCCGAGCCGGGATGTGATCTTCCGCCAGGAGCACCCGCCGGGGCGAATGGGTCTGTCCGATTTCACCGACATGGGTACGCTTGGCATTACGATCGCGGGTGAGCGCTTCGATCATCGGCTCTATCACTTCCGACTGGCGTTCTCGGGCTTTGAGCATGCCCATGTCGTGCTCGGCGGCGAGAGTTTTGTCGCGCTTGCCGAAGGTCTGCAGAATGCCCTGTGGGCGCTCGGCGGCGTGCCGGAACAACACCGCAGCGACAGCCTGTCGGCGGCATTTTGCAATCTCGACCGCGTTGCGCAGGAGGACCTCACCCGGCGCTACGAGGAACTGTGCGCCCATTACGGCATGACGCCGTCGCGCAACAACCGTGGCGTCGCCCACGAGAACGGCGCGATCGAGAGTTCCCATGGGCACCTCAAGAAGGCGCTTGGTGACGAGCTTTTGCTGCGCGGCTCACGCGAGTTTGCGGATCTTGCCGCCTATCGGCGTTTCGTTGACGAAGTAGTCGGACGGCGCAACGCTCGCAACCGCAAGCGCATCGAGATCGAGCGCGCGGCGCTTAAGCCGCTGCCCGAGCGACGAACGACCGACTATGAGGAGGCGCGCGTCCTGGTGACCTCGAGCGGCGGCTTCATCCTGCGGCGCGTGTTCTACAGCGTGCCTTCGCGTTTGATCGGCCACCGTCTCAATGTTCACCTCTATGACGATCGGCTTGAGTGCTTCCTCGGCTCCACGCAGCTGTTGACTTTGCGGCGGGGCCGGCCGCCGCAGGGCAACAGCAAGCACAGCCACGTGGTCGACTACCGTCACGTCATCCATGCGCTGCGCAAGAAGCCGATGGCGCTCGTCAATCTGGTCTATCGCGATCAGCTGTTCCCGCGTCGCGCCTATGTCCGCGCCTTCGCGGCGCTGCTGGCCAAGGAGAGCGAGAAGCAGGCCTGCCGCGTTATGGTCGGCCTGCTTGCGCTCGCTCATGACCGCGCCTGTGAAGCCGAACTGGCGCAGGCGATCGACGCCGATCTCGACGCCGGCGCGCTGCCTGATCTCGGTCGCCTGCGCCAACGCTTCAAACCCGATTGGACCGCGATCCCCAACGTTGCCGTCGACCTTGTGCCGCTGTCCGCCTATGACGAGCTGGCGGCTGTTCGTACGCCGACCGATCTCGTGTGCGATGGAGGCGTGGCGTGAAGACGGTCAACCCGGTCGATGCCGCGCGCATCGAACTCCTGCTCGCCGACCTGCGCTTGCCCGCCATCAAGTTGATGTGGGCCAAACTCGCCGAGCAATCCGACAAGGAAGGCTGGCCCGCAGCTCGTTTCCTCGCGGCGCTCGCCGAACACGAGATCGCCGATCGCGGTCGCCGCCGCATCGAGCGCCACCTGGCCGAAGCACGATTGCCCGTCGGCAAAACCCTGCAAAACTTCGAGTTCGAGGTGGTGCCGATGGTCAGCAAGGCGCAGGTCATGGTGCTCACCGCAGGTGATAGCTGGCTGGAAAAGGGCGCCAATCTTTTGCTGTTCGGCCCGCCCGGCGGCGGCAAGAGTCATCTGGCAGCAGCCATCGGGCTCGCGCTCATCGAGAACGGATGGCGCGTCTTGTTCATGCGCGCCAGCGATCTCGTCCAGCGCCTGCAGATCGCACGCCGCGAACTGGCTCTGGAAAGCGCGCTGGCTAAGCTCGACAAATATCATCTGCTGATCCTCGATGACATCGTCTACGTCAGCAAGGATCAAGCCGAAACCAGTGTGCTGTTCGAGCTGATCGGAAGCCGCTACGAGCGGCGCTCCATGCTGATCACCGCCAACCAGCCTTTCGGCGATTGGGGCAAGGTCTTTCCAGACCAAGCCATGACTTTGGCTGCTATCGACCGCCTCGTTCATCACTCAACCATCTTCGAGATGAACGTCGAAAGCTACCGCCGCCGGGCCGCCCTCGATCGCAAGCGCGGTCCAGGCCGGCCACCGACACACGCGACAATCAAGGAAAAAAGTTGATTGACGCTCAGCCACAATCAAGCAGCGCCATCGACAAAAAGACTTGCGAAACTTCGCAGTCCAGATGATCATAACATCGCTACCGGCCGCCGGCCTCGAGCTCTGATTGCCGCCGCCATTCTCACCCAGATTGTCGCGCTATAGCCGAACGGCCGCTGCCGGC
>JAKAMD010000071.1 GCA_021823875.1 Pseudomonadota bacterium
TGGTTGCCTTCGTCAACGGCCAGCCGGCCGATGGTTTCATGGGCGCGTTGCCGGAGAGTCAGGTGATCGCCTTCCTGGAGCGACTGACCAAGGGAAAAATCGGCGGCGAGGAGCAGGACCTCTTGAAAGCCGCGGACGCCGCGCTGGTCGAGGGCGATGCGGGTGCCGCCGCCGAGCTCTATGCGCAACTGCTCGGCGCCGATAACGGCAACATCCACGCGCTGGCCGGGCTCGCGCGCTGCTATGTCGAGACCGGCGCGCTCGAGCAGGCCAAGCAGACACTCGATATGGTGCCGGAAGCCAAACGCAACGAGACGCCGGTTGCCGCCGCGCGCGCCGCGCTTGAAGTGGCCGAGCAGGCCAAATCGCTCGGGCCACTGGCCGAGCTCGAGGCCAAGGTGCTGGCTGATCCGTTCGATCATCAGGCGCGCTTCGATCTGGCCGTCGCGCTCAACGCCAAGGGCAAGCGCGCCGAGGCGGTCGAGCAGCTCCTGGCGATCATCAAGAAAGACCGCAAATGGAATGACGACGGCGCGCGCAAGCAACTGGTGCAGTTCTTCGACGCCTGGGGCTTCGCCGATCCGGCCGCGGTGGAAGGCCGCAAGAAGCTGTCGTCTATCTTATTTTCGTAAGGTCGTTGTAGTCGCCCGCAGGCTGCGGGCGATTCGGTAGCGCGGAGTAAGCGCCATGCCGATGAACGCGCAGTATCGCGGACCGATCGATCTGCCGGCGGTGATCCCGGTGTTTCCGCTGCCGGGCGCACTGCTGCTGCCGCGCGGCACCATGCCGCTCAACATTTTCGAGCCGCGCTATCTCGCGATGGTTGACGACTCGCTACGCGACGGCCACCGGCTGATCGGCATGATCCAGCCCGACGCCCACCGCCCCGGTAATCCCGAAAAACCCGCGCTCTACAAGGTCGGCTGCGTCGGCCGCATCACCCAGCTCGCCGAAAGCGGCGACGGCCGTTATCTGATCGAGCTCACCGGGGTGGCGCGTTTCCGCATCGAGGAAGAACTCGCTGTCGCAACCCTTTACCGCCAGTGCCGCGTCACATTCGCGCCGTTCACTGATGACTTTATCGCGCGCAAAGGCGAGGGCGACGTCGACCGCGCAGCGCTGCTCGATGCGCTGCGCGCGTTTCTCAAGGACAACAAGCTCCAGGCCGACTGGGAAGGTATCGACAAGGCGCCTAACGAGGCGCTGGTCAATGCGTTGTCGATGATGTCGCCTTATGGCGTCGTCGAAAAGCAGGCATTACTGGAGGCACCCGATCTCAAGACGCGCGCCGAGGTGCTGGTGGCGCTTACCGAGATCGATCTCGCCAAAAAGAACACCGAAGGCGAACCGCAGCTGCAATGAGCGGCCCATCGCAGGCTTCGGCTCGTGATAGCCGAACGTGATCCGGGCATGCCGGTCGTGGGAGCACGGCGCGATCACAAAGGCGTAGAGGGCCGGGACAAGTCCCGCCATGACAGGCTAGAGTGAGCGGTAAACGCCGGAGCGCATCACATGTCTACCACTCCTTCCATCGAACGCCCCGCCGACACGGTCGATCCCAAGCTCTTGGAAATCCTGGTCTGCCCGCTCACCAAGGGGCCGCTGGAATATGACGCCGAGAAGCAAGAGTTGATCTCGCGCAAGGCCAAGCTCGCCTATCCGATCCGCGACGGCATTCCGATCATGCTGCCGGAAGAAGCGCGACGGCTAGAATAGAAGAAAGCGCCAACGAAATTCGTCATCATGCCCGGCCCTGTGCCGGGCATCCATGTCTTAGCGGCAGGCACGATCACAAAAACGTGGATGGCCGGGACAAGTCCTGCCATGACGGTTAAATTCGGACGCAGGAGTTCAAGGAGAACTATCCAATGATCAAGATCTGGGGCCGCAACACCTCGTCCAATGTGCAAAAGGCGATGTGGGCGGTGGGCGAGCTCGGACTCGACTGTGAGCGCATCGACATCGGCGGCGCCTTTGGCAAGAACAAGGAGCCGGCCTATCTGGCCATGAATCCGAACGGCCTGGTGCCGACGCTGGAAGAAGAAGACGGCTTCCTGTTGTGGGAATCGAATTCGATCGTGCGTTATCTCGCCGGCAAACATGACAAGGCCGGCGCGCTGGAGCCGCAGGACGCGAAGGCGCGCGCCGTCGCCAGCCAGTGGATGGACTGGCAGTTGTCAGTGGTGGGGCCTGCGATCACGCCGGCGTTCTGGGGCCTGATCCGCACGCCGCCGGAAAAACGCGACATGGCTGCGATCAAAAATTCGCAGGAGAGAACCGCCGCCGCCATGCAGATCGCGGACGCGCGATTGGCAAAAACCCAGTTTCTCGCCGGCGACAGCTTCTCCTACGGCGACATCCCGACCGGCGTCATGTGCTATCGCTATATTCAGCTGGTGCCGGAGCGGCCGGCGACACCGCATCTCGACCGCTGGTACGCCGCGATTTCATCGCGCAAGGCGTTCCAGGACCATATCGGCAGCATTCCGCTGACGTAAGCGAGCGCTGAGATGCGCTTGATGCCGGGTGCGCCCCGCGGTAGCGGGGTAGGCCGCATCTAAGCCCTGTCAAACAATCAGTTTTTTGGGAGTCGCGCGCGTGCATGGCGCACGCGCGCCCACTCTGCGCCTGTGCGCGGGTTCCGGTAGCAAATTGCCATTGACAACTTATACGTGTCGTTTGATAGTGCCACAACCTAGCATTGCGATTGTGATCATTCACACGTGCCGCCGGGGCCGCTTGCACCTCGTCGCGTCGCGTTCTTCGAGAGGGAGCCTGCAATGACCACCGGAACACCATCCGTCTTCATTCAAATCTGGGTCGATACCAACGCCCTGCAAAACGGTTCGACGCGCGGCGTCTACGTTGTCGACAACCGGGTCTCCAACGGCAGCTCGAACGAGGGCAGCGCCAATCTGCAGACCAGCGTGACCAACGGCAGCGTCGTCAATTGGCAGGTTTTCAACGTCGACCCGACCGCCACCGGCGCGAAGAGCATCCAGGCCATTTCGAACTCGAATGCCTGGGGTCCGGGTGGCCAGCCGCAGTCCGATCCGACCTATGGTGGCTTTACCGGCCAAGTACAGAACGTCGGCACCGCGCCTTATTCGGTGACCTTCAACGCGCAGAAACAGGCCGGCTCTGCCGCCATCACCACCACCGTCAACCTCACAATGTCCGTGCACTGAGCGCGCGCGATCCGATCGGATTTCGCACATCGCGCCGTCACACATGGAGCTAGTCCCATGACCTTCTTAATGATGCAACCCAGCCGGCAAGTCTTCATCGCCCCCACCGGCATCCAGGTGAACTCCTGCATCAGCATCGCCGTCGATACCGCCTATGTCGCGGCCCAGCAGGGCAGGAACATCAACGCTGGCGTCTACATGATGGACAACATGATCAACAACGGCAGTTCGGGCGAAGGCCAGATGGAACTGCATACGAAGGTGCCCGTCGGCTTCACCATCGGCTTCAACTCCGTGCCGATCAATCCGGTGTCCAATGACCAGGTCATCATCACCGGATTCAACGTCAGCCAGGGCTCCGTCTTCGGCTCCGCCGGATATCCACGGCAACAACCACCGCTTGGCCCGACGCAACCGCCTGGGAGCTGGTGGATCGGTCAGGCGATGAATTCGGGCAGCCAAACCTACCAGATTCAGATCGCGGTGACGGTCGGCGTCATTCAACCGGTCACGTATTACGTGAACTGGGATCCGTTCATCACTGCGCAATAGCCGACGGCACCGCGCTACAAGGCCTCGCCCTTGAGCAGCTTCGGCACGTCGCCGGTGAAACCTGCTGCTTCGCGGATGAAAATCTGTTTGAGCGCCGGCAGGCGCTCAACCAGGCCGAGGCCGATATCGCGGGTGAGCCGCAGGACGTCGGAGTGATTGGAAAACAACCGGTTCAAGCCATCGGTTGCCACGCCCATCATCGCGGTGTCGAAACGGCGCCAGCGTTGATAGCGCTCCAGCACGTCAGGCGCGCCGATATCAAGCCCGAGCCGCGCCGCATCGGCGACGGCTTCCGCCAGCGCCGCCACATCGCGCAGGCCCATATTGAGGCCCTGCCCGGCGATTGGATGAATGATATGCGCGGCGTCGCCGATCAGCGCCAGCCGCGCGCCGATGAACGAGCGCGCAGTAAAAAGGCCGAGCGGAAAGGCGCGGCGCGCGCCAACCACTTCTAGTTCGCCGAGATGCAGGCCGAAACGCTGCTCGAGCGCGTCGTGAAATTCGTCATCCGGCAGCGCCACCAACCGCTCCGCTTCACGCGTGCTTTCAGTCCACACGATCGATGAACGGTTGCCCGTCAGCGGTAGAATAGCGAACGGACCAGCCGGCAGGAAATGTTCCTCGGCGCGGCCCCCATGGTCGCGCTCATGCGCAACCGTGCAGACGATGGCCGATTGCCCATAGTTCCAGCCGTAGCTCTCAATGCCGGCCTGCTCGCGGATGCGCGAACGCGCACCGTCGGCGCCGACCAAAAGGCGCGCCGAAAGCGTCGCGCCATCGGCGAACGTCACGTCGATCGCGTCAGGAGCGTTCTCGAAACGGCTGACAGCAGTCGTGAGCAGATCGATGCCGAGCGCTTTCGCCTTGTCGACCAGCGCGTCGATCAGCAGCCGGTTCTCGACCATGTGCGCAAAGGGCTCACCCTCCTCCACCTCGCCGCCGAAGGTGAGGAAGGTCGGCCGCACCGCGTCGTCAAGCTTGGAATCGGTGATCACCATGTCGAGCATCGGCTGCGCCTGATCCTCGACCGCCTGCCAGACCCCAAGCGCCTCGAACAGCCGGCGCGCCGCTGCCGCGATCGCCGAGGCGCGCGGGTCCTTCGATGGCACTGCCTTGAGCGCCGGGTCGGCGACCGTGATGGTGAAGCCCTCGCCCAGCGCCTCGCGCAGCGCCACCGCCAGCGCCAGGCCGGCAAAGCCGGCCCCGCCGATCACCACATCGCGCCGCTCGTTCTTGATCGCCGCCATTGGCTCTTCTTGCCCGCCCGTCTTTCGATCTTCAAGCGCTAACCTAGTTTATTCAAGCACTTAAAGCACTGGCCAAATGCATCGCAAAATTTAGCCAGACTAAGGAATGGCCGACCTATTATACGAAAAAACGATGTGTTTTGGGGGTACGATGATTGGAAGGTCCGGCCCCATCGCGCCCCCGCAACGGAGGGGCAACATGACAGCCCAGACCAAAATGCAAAGCGGCAACCGGATCCTGATCTGGATCGCGATTCTGGGCTCGCAGTCACCTATTTCCTGATTTGATGGCCGTGCGCATGGTCTACGCCGGCAACCGAGGCGGCGCAGCGTGACATCGACAGCGCGCGGTGGCGGGTCTGCCGCCTGCTTGTTTTTGCATGGGCAGCACGCTCCCGGATGCGCTGCCGCCCTGCCTTGACTCCTCATGGCGCGCGGGCGTCATTGGGGTCTGCACGCACAATGAAAGCCCGCTGACATGGTTTCGGCCGTCCAGGATCTGCTCGATATTCTCGATCTCGAACCGCTTGATGTGAATCTGTTTCGCGGGCGTCAGCCGCAGGCCGGCTGGCAGCGCGTGTTCGGCGGCCAAGTGATCGGACAAGCCCTGGTCGCCGCCGTGCGTACCGTGGATGCAAGCCGTCCGCCGCATTCGATGCATGCCTATTTCCTGCTAGCCGGCGATCCCAAGGTTCCCATTATTTACGACGTCGATCGCATGCGCGACGGCAAGAGCTTCACCACTCGCCGCGTCACCGCGCGCCAGCATGGGCATCCTATTTTTTCCGCGCTGGTCTCGTTCCATGCCAATGAACTGGGCGGCTTCGAGCATCAGGCGCGCATGCCAGACGTACCGCCGCCGGAAGATCTGCCGAAGGAATCGGAGTTGCGCAAATCGATGCTGGCGGCCATGCCCGATCCGGTGCGGCGTTATTACGAACGCGAGCGACCGATCGAGCTCAGGCCCGTCGAGTTCGAGCGTTACACCGGCAAGAAAGTCGAAGACGGCCGCTTCCACATGTGGATCCGTGCCACCGGCCAGCTGCCGGACGAACTGGCGATTCATCAATGCGTGCTCGCCTATGCCTCCGACATGACGCTGCTCGATGCGGCGCTCGCGCCGCATGGCCGCACGCTGTTCGAGCGTGAATTCATGGCCGCCAGTCTCGATCATGCGCTTTGGCTGCACCGGCCGTTCCGCGCCGATGATTGGCTGCTCTACGCGCAAGATTCGCCCAATCTGTACGGTTCGCGCGGGTTTTCGCGCGGGCTTATATTCACCCGCGACGGCACTCTGGTGGCTTCGGTCGCGCAAGAGGGCCTGGTGCGCGTGCGACGACAGCCGTGAGACTCATGCTGCGATCGGCCCTCATCGCATTGTCGCTCAGCCTTCTCGCGACGGCAGCACTCGCCGCCTCCGGCAAACAGCCGGCACCGCCCGGCGCATTGAAGGACGCGCCGCCGCAATACACGCGCTTCTCCATGCCGGAACTCAGGCGGGGCTTCATGGCACTTGCCTTCGGTTCCGACCTGCGTATCGGCGCGCCCCCGCGCGGCATCCGCCGCTTCGACCACCCGATCATCGCGCGCGTTATTCCCGGTGGCAGGGTCGATCGCACGCAGGCCATGACGCGTGTCATCGAGGAATATGCCCGCTCGGTTCCGAACCTGCATTTGCACGTCACGACGGACGCCGCTGCGGACATCGAAGTGCGTCTGATCGACGAGAAGGATTTCAATGCGGCGCTGCACGAAGCTTTCGGCGCCAAGGTCGCCAAGGCCTTCATCAAGCGGACCGACCCGCAATGCATGACCAGCCTGCGCTCGGACGCCGAGGGCGCCATCCTGCACGCGGTCTCCTTTATCATCGTCGATCAGGGCGAGGACGTGTTCCGCGACTGCGCCTATCACGAACTGCTGCACGCCTTCGGGCTGTCGAACCATGACCAGCGCAATCCCTGGACCACGCTCAACCAGAACCGCCTGGTCGGCTATCTCACCGTCTACGACCGCGCGCTGCTGACCTTGCTCTACGACCCGCGTATCAAGCCGGGCATGACCTACCGGCAAGTGCGCCTCCTGCTCCCGCACCTGATTGCCGATCTCGGGCTGGCAGGCGCTGGCCGCCACCACCGCTAGGGCAGCCAGCTTGACCTAAAATGCCTGCGAGGCAGGCGTTTGCCTTTGGAGGGAGCTTCGGTTGCCGCACTATTTTTGAGCTTTTGTTGCCTTCTTGTGCAAATTGGCCCCCGCCACCTATTGCGATGCGCGCGGCTTTTTGCTTTCCACAGGGTGGGGCCGCCCTGGCGGCGCCCGGCCGGGGGAAGAAAACAGCCATGAAACTCGTCATCGCCATCATCAAACCGTTCAAGCTCGACGAGGTGCGCGACGCGCTCACCCGTATCGGCATCCACGGCATGACCGTGTCCGAAGTGAAGGGCTACGGACGGCAAAAGGGCCACATGGAAATTTATCGCGGCGCCGAATACGCGATTAATTTCCTGCCCAAGGTTCGCATTGAGCTCGCCATCGCCACCGAACAACTCGAGCAGGTGGTGGAAACGGTGGCGGCCGCGGCCAAGACCGGCCAGATCGGCGACGGCAAGATCTTCGTCACGCCGATGGAACAAGCCGTGCGCATCCGCACCGGCGAAACCGATACGTCCGCGCTGTAACGCGCCGACGTCGTCGCGCAGAAACGCCCGGTTACGCGCCGAGCGATCAAGTGCGACGGCCCTGGTGCTCATCTTTCGAGGCGCATGGGGGCGCTTCTCGGAATGATGGCACCGGCCGCAATCCGTACTCCATTTCAAGACTTTCCTGCTGGGGGAATCCAACATGACACGGGCGCAGCAACGTCTCGCCGCAACCATCGTCGCGCTCACCGCGACACTGATCGCCGTTCCGGCCTATGCGCAAACAGGCAAGATCAATCCGGCCGACACCGCCTGGATGCTGGGCGCCACTGGCCTGGTGCTGATGATGACCATTCCGGGCCTGGCGCTGTTCTACGCCGGCATGGTGCGCAAGAAAAATGTGCTCGCCACCATGGCGCAGTGTCTGGCCGCCACCATGCTGGTTTCAGTGCTGTGGGCGGTGATCGGCTATTCGCTCACCTTCACCGGCGAGGGCGCCTACATCGGTACGCTTCAGCGCGTCTTCCTGAGAGGGTTGACAACAGGCTCCATCTCGCCGCTCGCCAATTCCATCCCGGAAAGCCTGTTCATGGTCTATCAGATGACCTTCGCGATCATCACGGTCGCGCTGGTCGCCGGCTCGCTGGCGGACCGCTTACGCTTTTCAGCCTTCTTATTGTTCTGCGTGTTCTGGCTGATCTTTGTCTATGTGCCGATCGCGCACTGGATCTGGGGCGGTGGCTTCCTCGGCCAATACGGCACAATCGATTTCGCCGGCGGGCTGGTAGTGCATCTCAATGCCGGCATCGCCGGCCTGGTTGGCGCTTACGTGATCGGCAAGCGCCGCGGCTATGGCAGCGAAAATCTGGCGCCCTACGATCTGACCATGGCGGTGATCGGTACCGGCCTGTTGTGGGTCGGCTGGTTCGGCTTCAATGGCGGTTCCGCGCTGGCCGCTAATGGCCGCGCGGTGATGGCGATCATCGCGACGCATCTTGCCGCAAGCGCGGGCGCCTGCGTCTGGATGGCGCTGGAGTGGTGGACGCGCGGTAAACCCTCGGTGCTCGGCATGATCTCCGGCGCGGTTGCTGGCCTCGGGACTATCACGCCGGCTTCCGGCTTCGTCACGCCGATGGAAGGGATTCTGATCGGCATAATCGCCGGCGGCGTCTGCTTCTGGTCCTGCACCTGGCTCAAGCTCAAATGCGGCTATGACGACTCGCTCGACGTGTTCGGCGTGCACGGTATCGGTGGACTGACCGGAACTTTTTTGGCCGGCGTGCTCGCGGTGGGCGCGCTCTCGGCCACGCCGGCGATGCCGGGCGGGATCCGCGGCCTCCTGGAGGGCAACCCGCATCTGCTGCTTGCTCAGCTCTATGGTATCGCCGTCACCATCGTCTGGTCGGGGGCGGTCACCTTCGTCATTCTCAAGGTGATCGGTCTGATTGTGCCGCTGCGCGTGCGCCACGAGGACGAAATCATGGGTCTCGACGTCAGCCAGCACGGCGAAGCGCTGCAGTAAATCTCGATTTGAAGCCATTCGATTAAGAGGCGTCGCCGGTTTCGGCGACGCCCCGTCGGGCTTATTCCACAGCCCGCCAAAGGGCTCTGCCTAAATTTTAATCAGCACGGTCAGGGCCTGGCGCATATTTATGCGGCAGTCTTCAGCGGCATCCGGCTGCCCTCCCTTCGTACTAATTTTTATCCATTAAATCAGTGACATAAAGGTCTTGAGACAATCTGGCACGGCAATTGATTCCCTAGCGGCGGCCATGCCCGCAAAGTGCGCTTTACGGGTCCGGCTCAGTGAAACCCGCCCGCACTGCGTAAACGACTAAGACGGGCACAAGCGGGGATAGAATCCATGAAAATCGTCATGGCCATTATCAAACCTTTCAAGCTGGACGAGGTCCGTGACGCTCTGACCTCCATCGGCGTGCAGGGACTGACTGTTACTGAGGTCAAAGGATACGGGCGTCAGAAGGGGCACACGGAAATTTATCGTGGCGCCGAATATGCGGTGAGCTTCCTGCCCAAGATCAAGGTGGAAGTCGCGGTAGCCTCCAGCCAGGTCGACAAAGTTGTCGGCGCCATCAGCAGCGCTGCCAAGACCGGCCAGATCGGCGATGGCAAGATCTTCGTTTTTGGCCTCGATCAAGCCGTGCGCATCCGCACCGGCGAGACCGACGACGCGGCCCTCTAGTCAACCGCACCGCAAACAATACCGATAGGAGTAAGACCATGACGTTGAAGAAACTCTCCCGTGCGGGGCTGTTGGCTCTCGTCTTCGGGGTAATGCTGGGGCTCTTCCTCAGCATGGGGACGCATTCGTCCTACGCGCAATCGACCCCAGCTCCGGCGCCCGCAGCGGCGGCGCCTGCAGCGGCTCCGGCGCCCGCGCCGACGCCAGCCTGCGACGCTTCCGCCAAGCCGCCGATCCTGAAGGACTGTAAGACGGATTCCGGCGACACCGCCTGGATGCTGACCTCCATGGCGCTGGTGCTGATGATGACCATCCCGGGCTTGGCGCTGTTCTACGGCGGCATGGTCCGCAAGAAGAACGTGCTGGCCACGGTGATGCAAAGCTTCGCCATCACCTGCTTGGTCACGTTCTTATGGATGGTGATCGGCTATAGCTGGGCCTTCACCGACGGCGGACCGTTACTCGGCGGCGCCTCGCGCTTCCTGCTGAAAGGCATGGGCACCAATGTCGTCAGCCCGCTCGCGGCGACGATCCCTGAGTCGGTGTACATGTGCTTCCAGATGACCTTCGCCATCATCACTCCGGCCCTGATCGCCGGCGCCTTTGCCGATCGCATGAAGTTCTCGGCCATGATGTGGTTCATGGGCCTGTGGTCGCTGTTCGTCTATTCCCCGATCGCCCACTGGGTTTGGGGCGGCGGCTGGCTCGGCGGTCTCGGCGTGCTCGACTTCGCCGGCGGCACCGTCGTTCACATCAATGCGGGCGTCGCCGGTCTGATGTGCGCGCTCGTGCTCGGCAAGCGCAAAGGCCTCGGCACCGAGAACATGGCGCCGCACAACCTGGTGCTCACCATGATCGGCGCCTCGCTGCTGTGGGTCGGCTGGTTCGGCTTCAACGCCGGTTCGGCGGTTGCCGCCAATCAGACTGCCGGCATGGCCATGGCCGTCACCCAGATCGCGACGGCCACAGCGGCGCTCGCCTGGATGTTCGTGGAATGGGCGCTCAAGGGTAAGCCCTCGATCCTCGGCATCTGCTCGGGCGCGGTCGCCGGGCTCGTCGCCATCACCCCGGCTTCGGGCTTCGTCGATCCGGTCGGTTCGCTGGTCATCGGCGCCGCCGCGGGCGTCGGCTGCTACTGGGGCGCCACCAGCCTCAAGCACATGTGCGGTTACGACGACAGCTTGGACGCCTTCGGCGTGCATGCGGTCGGCGGCATCATCGGCGCGCTTCTGACCGGTGTTTTTGCCAGCAAAGCCATCAACAGCGCCGGCTCGGGCCTGATCGACGGCAACGCCTATCAGGTCGTGATCCAGATCTACGGCATTCTCGGCACGCTGATCTACGACGCGGTCGCGTCGCTGATCATCCTGTTCATCATCAAGGCGG
This sequence comes from Pseudomonadota bacterium, assembly GCA_021823875.1. GTDB lineage: Bacteria > Pseudomonadota > Alphaproteobacteria > Rhizobiales > Xanthobacteraceae > Pseudolabrys. The sequence goes on from JAKAMD010000071.1 coordinate 11,213, forward strand.
TGATCGGGCTGCGCGTCTCCGAAGAGCAGGAGCGCGACGGTCTCGACCTCTCGCTGCATGGCGAGATCGTGCAGTAGTCGTCACAAGCTAGCGGTAGGGGCGGAAACCCGGCACTGTCCCTTCCGTCGAGGCCCCGGTTCGCAAGGACCGGGGCCTCTCCTTTTTTGGAAGCACGCTTTTCAGAATCACGTTTTCGGAATACGTGATCGCGGTCAGGATCGCGCCGGCGCCCGGTCACGGCGCACGAGAAACGCCGATCCTTTGTCCGTCACCTTCACGCGCATGCCGTCCGCCGACGGTTCGCGCACGACCAAGCCGCAATCGACCGCTTCCTCCCAGACCGCCAGCCGCGGGCAGGACGTGCGCCAGGTGTCCATCGTCTGCCGATAGCTGCGCGGCTCTTTCGCGATCCATTCGATGAGATCAAGCACCAGGCTTTCGAGCTTGTCGTCGACGGCGAGTGTCACAGCCACCTCCCCATCAAAGGCACGATCAGCAGATAGCTTCCCTGCAGCACATAATAGCTCGAAACCGAAGTGATGATGCGGTTCGCCCAAGTACGGAATTGACTGTCGCTCATGGCCTCAAGGAAGCGCCGCGCCACCGTCGTACCGGTGATCGACGTGATGATCGCCAAGAGCATCATGGTGTGGTTGATGGTGGCGGCGCCCGCGACGATACTGCC
>JAKAMD010000494.1 GCA_021823875.1 Pseudomonadota bacterium
AAGCATTTCCTAAGTTGATGGTGCCCCTGGCCGGACTCGAACCAGCACGATGTTTCCACCACCTGATTTTGAGTCAGGCGCGTCTACCAATTCCGCCACAGGGGCACGGGGCCGGGATCATAGCTAGGCGCGCCTCCGGGTCAACGGCGGCGAACCGGCATATCCGCCACGCAGTGGCGCGCTATCGCCGGTACCCGGGGCTCGGTAAAATACTCAAACGCGCCGTTTTCAAGGAGAGATACGATGAACGAAGAGGTTCTCAACACCTCGCTGCGCAAATTTCTCAAAACCGTGGGCGTTACCGCCCAGCGGGAGATCGAAAAGGCCATTCGAGCGGCGGTCGCGGATGGGCGTCTGAAAGGCAATGAGGCCCTGCCGGCCGAAATGGTGCTCACCATCGGCAAGGTCGGCCTCAACTACAAGGTCGACGGTACCATCGAACTGGAATAGCCGGCCGGGCGGCGGCGGCGATTGGCATGCAACTTAATGCCCGCTCGCGACTTAACATCGGCTTCACCGTGCTTGAACAGGAGCGCAGGATGATCCGAAAGTTGACTTATGCGGCGGCGATGGCCGCATTCGTTGCACTGGCGGCACCGGTACCCGCCCAAGCCGCGATGCCGGACATGGGGCTAGCGAAGGCGGCACCTTCGCTGGTGCAGAAGACCCAATATTATTGGCACCATCGGCGCTGGCGCCACCGGCATCGGCATTGCTGGTACGCGCGCGTGCGCGTGCGCGTCGGCCATCATTGGGAGTGGCGCACCGTGCGCCGCTGCGCCTGGCGATACTGGTAACGGGCTGATTACGGGCAGCCCGCGGGCGACGGCGCGACCGTCGCCTGCCTGATCACGTCACCGGCTCGGCGCCCACATTGCGGCGGCCGAAGGCGGTTTCCATTTCGCGCCGCAGCTTCACCGCCGCATCGTTCGGATCGTAGGCGACGTCCGACCATTTGACGGCGGCGCCTTCGGGGATGTCGCGCTTGAGCTTCACATTGTGCGCGAGACCCAGCGGCAGCAGCCCGTCGCGCAGCGAGACCTCGGCCGGCGTCTGCTTGCCCCAGACGCAGAAACCGCCCTCCCCGTCGAGCATCTCGCTCGCCTTCAGGGGCTTCTTGGCGGTCGCTACCACGTCGGAGCGAAAGCCGGTGGGCGCGCCGGTCGGCTCGTTGCGCAGAGCGCACGACGCGACCGAAATGCCCAGCTCAAGCCCGATCATGTGGATCGGCCGGTAGAGCGCAGCGCATTTGCCGGTGGAATCCGGCAGCATGGCGTATTCCTTGAAACAGCGGCGGGCGTATTCGGTCTCGCCTTCGAACACGACATAGGTGCCGAGCGCCAGATGATGCGGCACGTCGCGGCCGTCGCGATAGACCGAGGACACCACTTCGGTGACACCGGCCTTCTCCAACGTGCCGCCGTCGCTTTGTGGTTTGCAGATCTCGGCGAGCTCAAAGCGCGTGGCCGGTGGAAAATGCAGACCGTCGCCCTGCGGTACCAGGCCGGTGGCGTTGCAAACCGCGGTCATCTCGATACCGGACTTCGTGCCATCGACGAAGGAATTGAACATCTTCGGATTGATCGACTTGCGATCGGTGATGTTCAGATATTTGTCGAGAATGTCCCAGACATTATCGGGATTGGACTGGTGGTAGTGCGGCTCGTAGCGCGTGCCCTTGCCGGCCGAGATCACCTTGAAGCCCGCCGCGCGCGCCCAATCGACCTGCTCGCAGATTAGCGCCGGCTGGTCGCCCCAAGCCAGCGAATAGACCACGCCCGCCGCCTTGGCGCGGCGCGCGAGCAAGGGGCCGGCTACGGCGTCAGCTTCCACGTTGACCATGACGATGTGCTTGCCGTTGGCGATCGCCTGCAGGCAGTGATGGATGCCGGCGCCCGGCACGCCCGTTGCCTCGACAATGACCTCGATGCGCGGATCGGCGATCAACGCTTCGGCACTTTCGGTGATATACGTCGCGCCCGTCTTGTACGCATCGCCAAGAGAGGTGGCGGCATAGGCCGCCTCCGGCCAGCCGGCAGTCTTGAGCTGGCTGTGTGCGCGCGTGACGTCGAGATCAGCGACACCGACCACATGCATGCCCTGCGTCAGACGGGCCTGCGCCAGAAACATGGTGCCGAACTTGCCGGCCCCGATCAGACCGACGGTCACCGGCCGCCCGACGGCTTGGCGTTCGAGCAATTTGGCATAAAGGTTCACGGACGCCGCTCCCTTGCATAAGACGCGCAACGGAAACACAAGGCCCGGACTGGCACAAGTTCTCCGCCGTCATTCCGGGAGCGCGCGAAGCGTGAAACCCGGAATTCCGGGTAACGAGAAAGGACGTCGAATGTGGCTCTGGATTCCGGGCTCGCGGACCTCGTCCGCGCCCCGGCATGACGCGCTCAGCTATTGGCAGAGCGCGCGGGAGACGAAGGTTTCGGTGTGACACTCCGGCCCGCTGTTGCGACCCGCCAAATAGACCTTGGGCGGACAGATCTCAGCGGTGGTCATGTCGAGACTCTTGCCGGCGTGGTAGCCTCCGGTTCTGCAAAGGCTCGCGACCGCGGCCCGGCAATCGGCCGCGCCATTGGGCGCAATCCGACACTTTGCATGGCCGGATACCACCCGGGCGTTGGAGAGGTCGGCGACGGTATCGGCGGCACCCTTGGCGTTATCGACGGTCGTACGGGCAGCA
>JAKAMD010000495.1 GCA_021823875.1 Pseudomonadota bacterium
CGCTCGAGATAGACTTTGCGAACTCGACGCAGGTGATGTTCATATTCGCCGCTGGTCAAAAGGTCGCGGACCACCATCTGCTCGAGCCAGGGCCGCCCGTCTTCCGCCATCGACTTGATCGCCAGGATGGCATCCACGAACTCGGCCGGCGCGACCAGATAGCCGAGCCCCACCCCGGTGCCAAGCGTCTTGGCGAAAGAGCCGGTGTAGAACACCAGCCCATAAGGATCGAGGGCCGCCACCGGCAGCGCCGTCGTGCCGTGATAGCGGAACTCGCTGTCGCTATCGTCTTCCAGCAGATAGGCGCCGGCCTCGCGCGCCCAGCCGATCAGCGCCGCGCGCCGGGCCTGGGGCATCGTTCCGCCGATCGGGTTGTGCCGTGCCGGCGTGACATAAGCCATGGCGACAGGGCCTTTAGGCAGGCGATCGGTCTGCAGCCCATGTTCGTCGACCGGCACGTGCACCAGTTCCGCGCTGCGGGCCTTGAAGAAACTGGCGATACCGTCATCGCCGGGCGATTCCAAAACCACCCGGTCGCCGCGGCGCTGGAACAGGTGAGCTACCAAACCGCAGGCCTGCCGCCGGCCGACCACGATGATCACCTGTTCGGGCGCGGCCATGATGCCGCGGGTCGCTGCAAGATAGTCCACGATCACACGCCGCAGAGACGCGACACCGGCAGCGGGCAGAGGTTCGGCCATCCCGTTGGGTTCGCGCGCCAGTACGTTGCGCACGCCCTGTAACCAGATCTTCGATGGCAGCAGATGACTGGCGTCGTGCCGCGACAGGCTGAAATCGATCGTCTGGTCCGGTACATAAGGCTTGGGCGTCAGCGAACCGTGGAACACCGCCGGATAGAGCGCGGAATGGCGCGGGATATCGGCCGCAGAATTGCGAACGGATTTCGGTTTGGGGCCGTCCGGCAGGCTGGAGCACACGAACGTGCCGATCGCCGGGCGGGTTTCCAGATAGCCTTCGCTGATCAGCCGTTCATAGGCAAGCAAGACCGTGGTGCGGGAGACGCCGGCCTGCTCGGCCAGGAAGCGCGTGGCGATGACGCGCGAATTGGGCTTGAGTTTGCCCGTCACGATCATCTGCCGGAGCTGCTCGAACAGCTGATCCTGCAGCGGGATCGTATCGCGTCGGTCGAGCTGAAGCGGTAGGTTCATCGCGGTTCTGCGCCATACGTCACTACCCGAGCGGATGGCGGGCCATCCGGGTGGCTACACACCGCTCCTGACCAGAGTCCCCACTCGAGCGCCTCCCCACTACGCCGCCATGACCGCTGCCGAAATACGTAAGATTCCTACCGTGAGATGGCTTCTACATTGCATTTTATTCGCATAAAATACAGCTTCAATTCAAAGACTATGAACAGTATAGTGCTACGAATTGACGACAACACAGCACAATCTTTAGTATTACTCTGTCTGACTTGAATTTTTACTTGGAAGTACGAGGTATAATTGTTTTCTATTCGTAGACAAATTATTTCCGATTTCTAACATGCTGGCGCTGTAACCTGTTTTTCGGCGCCGAAAAGCCATAAGCGCCGTTCTTACTTATGCAGCTATTTGTCACGTGGTGCGGCAGAATGACCCTCGCGGCCCGCAAAACCGAGCCGACGGCAGCTCCAGGCAATGTTCCAATTCACGGATAAAAGGAGGCCGACCGGACCATGAAACAGGGCGCGGACATGACGTCCGCGCCCCGATAGTTTACCGTTCGGCGCTAGCGCGCGGCCGAGGTTCTTTGCCGCAACTTCTCGCCGAAGTTGAGCAAGAACAACAGCGAACGCTGTGTCTGAGGCTGTGTGAGCAGAGACAGGATCGCAAACAGCCCGCCCTTCGGCGCCAACTGCTCCGATTCTTCCGCCGCCTCGCACAGGGCATGGCAGGCATTCTCGGCCAGCAGGCCCAGCGCCTCGGTACCCACCGTATTCAGCATCTGCTCGAACGAGGCAAACAGGCGCTCGATGATACTGTCCGTGGTCGCGTTGCGGGCCGCGTGAAGCAGCATCACCGTGTCAAACAGCGTGTCGATCGCACCGGCCTTGTGCAGTTCCGTGAGCCGGTGAACCGTCTGCTGAATGGCCTCACCAGTGTCCTCGTCGTTGAGTTGATCGAGAAGCTGCAGCGCATTGCCGGTGGTCACGGTCAGGCGTTCGACCATCGAATCGGTCGCCGCCTCGCGCGCGCCGTTGACGAGCCGCAGCAGGTCGAACAGCGCATCCAAACCGCCCCCCTTGTGCAACTCCGTGACGCGGTCGATCAGAGCGTGGATCGCGTCGCTGGTGCCAGGATCGTTGAGGCGATCAACCACCTCCATGGCGTTGGCACTGGTGACGGTGAGCCGCTCGATCATCGAGTCGGTCAAAGCCTCGCGTGCCGCCTCGGCCAGGCGTTCTGCATCCGCCGTAGGCCGTTCGGAAAGCCGGGTGTCGTTCATAGCCACCTCCCGCCCGTCACAGCAGGCCGCGGGCGGACAGCCAGTAGAGCCGGTTGTAGGCGAGCTTGAACCAATGGATCATTTGCGACGGTGGGCCAGGATTGGGCGGCGTCGTATAGTTGAACCAGACATAGGTGCCGCTGGCGAGCCCGGTTTCCACAAAGCAGAAAACCTTGCCATCGTAATTGCGGGCCCAGCGCCCTTCCTTGATCAGCGATGACAGGTTGTCGATGATGGTGTCGGCCTC
>JAKAMD010000072.1 GCA_021823875.1 Pseudomonadota bacterium
TGATGTCGTCCGGCCATGGCGCGCTGCATCTGACCGGCATCTTCAAGCTGTCGATCGAGATGATCGGCCTGATCTTCGTGCTCAAGACTTTGGCGTCGATGATCTCGCTCGGCTCGGGCTTTCGCGGCGGTTTGTTCTTCGCTTCGCTGCTGCTCGGCGCGCTCGGCGGGCAATTATTCGCGAGCGGCCTTAACGCCGTACTGCCGGGCTTCAAGATCGATCCCGATGCCTTTGCCATCATCGGCCTTTCGGCCCTGTCGGTGTCGGTGATCGGCGGGCCGCTGACCATGACCTTCATCGCGCTGGAGACCACCGGCGACCTGTGGCTGACCACGGCGGTGCTGATCGCGGCGATCATCTCCATGCAGGTGACGCGCGAATTCTTCGGCTATTCCTTCGCCACCTGGCGCTTCCACCTGCGCGGCGAGACCATCCGCAGCGCCGCCGACGTCGGCTGGATCCGCGACCTCTCGGTCGGTCAAATGATGCGGTCGGACGTGCGCACGATACCGCTGGAAAGCTCAGTGGCCGACTTCCGGGCCGCCTTCCCGATTGGTTCTACCAACCAGGTCATCGCCATGGATGCCGATGGCCGTTATGCCGGCATCGTGTTCGTCACAGAAGCGCACGCCGCCGAGCTTGGCGGCGCCGACACGCTGAGCGATATCCTGCGCCACACCGACCACATGTTGTTGCCGCAGATGACGGTGCAGGAGGCGATCTCCGCCTTCGACCGTTTCGAGGCGGAAGCCTTGGCCGTAGTCGACTCATTGGAGCACCGCCAAGTCGTCGGCCAGCTCAGCGAGGCGCATGCATTGCGCCGCTATTCCGACGCATCCGAACGCCAGCGCCGCGAACTCTTGGGCGAAGCCTAGCGGCAGCGGTTATTCGGCTGCGGCCGGATGGTGCGCCGGCAATAGCGTGCTCGCCTGCGCCGACGGCATCGGTTTGCCGAACAGGAAGCCTTGCGCCAGCCGGCACCCGGCCTCGAGCAGGAAATCGCGCTGGGCGGACGTTTCCACGCCCTCCGCCACCACCTCGATGCCGAGCGCTTGAGCGAGCCCGATGGTTGCCCGGGTGATGGCAGCGTTGTCGGGATTGCTGGTCACGTTCTCGATGAAGCGGCGGTCGATCTTCAGGCGCGTGGCCTGGAAGGCGCGCAGATAATCGAGCGAGGAGTAGCCGGTGCCGAAATCGTCGATGGCGAGCCGCACGCCGGCCCGGCGCAGCGCCGTCAACACTTCGCCGTGGCGTTCGGTGGTTTCCAGCAGCACCGACTCGGTGAGCTCGAGCTCCAGGTCGTCGGGCGCCACCATGAAACGGGCGAGATTGTCGACCACGATCCGGTCGAGCCGCGCGGCGAGCTTGAACTGCGCGCCCGACAGATTGATCGCCACCAGCGGCGGCACCAGCCCGGTCTCTCGCCAATCCGCGATCTGCCGGCAGGCCTCGCAGATCACCCAGGCGCCGATGGTCGTAATGCTGCCGGTAGTTTCCGCGACCGAGATGAAGGCGTCGGGCAGCAATTGCCCGCGCGTGGGGTGATTCCAGCGCAGCAGCGCCTCCAGCCCGACGACCTCGCCGGCCGTCATATCGATCTGCGGCTGATAATAGAGCTCGAACTCATTGCGCGCGACGGCGTGCCGCAAGTCTTCGCCAATCACCATGCGTTCGCGCGTCTCATCGTCGAGCTGATCGACATGCATGCGGAACCGGTTGCGGCCGTCGCTCTTGGCGCGATAGAGCGCGAGGTCCGCCTTCATCATCATGGCGTCGATATTGGCGATGTCGGAGCGGTAGGGCACGATACCGATGCTAACGCTGGTGCGCAGCTGGTTGCCATCGAGATCGTAGGGCGTGCCGATGACCGCTCCGATCTTGGCCGCCAGCCGCTCGACCGAGGCGTTACCGTCGACGTTGTCCTGCAGCACCGCGAATTCGTCGCCGCCGAAACGGGCGACCACGTCGGTCGCGCGCACGCTTGCCGCCAGCCGCTCCGCCACCACGCACAACAGCCGGTCGCCGACCGGATGACCGAGTGTATCGTTGATGTCCTTGAAATGGTCGAGGTCGAGATAATGCACGGCGAACGACGTTTCGCCGCGCCGGGCACGCGCAAATTCCAGCGCCAGCCGCTCAAGGAAGGCGACGCGGTTGGGCAGGCCGGTCAGCGGATCGGTGCGCGCCAGCGCCGCTATCTCGGCGGCCTTGCGTTTGCGCTCTGTGACGTCGTTCAGGATGCCTTCGATCGCGGTGAGCGTACCGGTCGCGTCACGCAGCGCGTAGCTCTCGCTGTCGAACCAGATCGCCGAGCCGTCGGGCTTTTGCAGGCGGAAATCCAACTGGACGTGGTCGGCCTTGCCCTCGATCAGCGAATTGATATTGGCCAAGATCGGAGGAATGTCTTCTTCCTCGATCATCCGCAACCATGTGTTCGGCTCGGCCAGTAATTCGCCGGCATCGTAACCGTAATGGCGAATGTTTTGCGACATGTAGGTGAGCGGGAACGGCGGCTGCGGCCCCAGCCGATACAGAATCGTGGGGCTGCTTTCGATAATGCGGTTGGCATCGGCGAGTTGCTGCAAATGCCGCATGCGCGCGACCGCGCCGCCGACCAGCTCGGCCACCGCCTTGAAGGTCTCGATCTCCGCCGCGCCCCATCGCCGTTCGCTCCGGCAGGCATCGAAGGAAATGAGACCACGCCAATGACCGTCAACGAAGATCGGCACGGCCAGCACCGATTTGACGTCGCCCTTTTCAAACAGGGGGCGAGCGGCCGATCCGAAATCGCTCGCGTCGCCGACTACGGTCTCGCCCCTGGCCAGTCGCGGCACCCAGGCGCTGAGGCCCACAGTGGCCATCGGCTCCTTGAGGGTCCGGAAATCGCTCGTGGTGCGAACGCCCGGCGCATTCCAGACAAAATGTTCAGCGACGCGGCTCTCGGCCGAGGGATTGTCGGCGTCGAATTCGATGATGTGCACGCGATCGGCGCCGGTCACCTGACCGAGCCGCTCCATGACCTTCGGCAGCGACTGCTGCAGATCGGACGACCACAATAGCTCCCGGGCGCTGGTGGCAACGATTTCGAGAATGGCCTCATGCCGGCGGGTCGTAATGGTGGCACCGAGCAATTCCGCCAGCGTCTTGATGGTGCCTATCTCGGCCGCCGACCAATCGCGTTCGCTGCGGCAATCGTCAAAACCGATGAATCCTTTCCATTGTCCGTCAGCGAAGACCGGGACACACAGCGTCGATTTGATGCCGCCCAGCTCGAACAGCGGACGCACCTCCGGAAGGAAGTCGCGGGTATGCCCGGCAATCGTCTCGCCACACTGAAGCCGCGGGATCCACGAGCCCAGCCCAACGTCGGACAAAGGCATGCTCGGATGCTTGAACTCTGCCGGCGTTGGCAGGCCGGACCGCGTCCATAGGAAGTGCTGCAGGATCTGGCCATTGCCGTCGCTGCCGTCGACCAGAAAAATATGGGTGCGATCGACGCCGGTCGCGCTGCCGATTTCTTCGGCGACCTTGGGCAGCGAGACGGTGAGGTCGGACGAACGCAGCAGTTCCTTGGCCGCCGCCGCCACCGATTCGAGCAGCGTATCGCGGCGGTGCTGCTCGAGCGCAGCCAGCGCGCCGCTGACCGCTCCGTACCGGGCCGAAGGCAGCGGCGCGGGCGCCGCGCCTGTATCGGCGCCGGCTGCTTGCGGCTCGCTGCTGCGAGAAGCCATGAGCGAAAACCCGTCGGACGAGTCCGTTTCCCCAGGATGATTTTGCCACAAGGGTCTCGGCTTTCCGTTTGGGCGATCGTTAAACTTGTCGGCAATATGGTTTACAAGCGGCAAAGGCCTACGCTTGACGTCCGCTGAACAAGCACTGCGCCGGTCATGCGCGCGGCGTCACCGTGCCATTCTTGACTTCGAAATTGAGCGCGCGCGTCGCGATGTCGGCAAAGGCCGCCGGATCGGCGCCGGTCATCCAGGTTTGCGCACCGAGCGCGCTGAGCGTGTCGTACAGCGCAGCGCGGCGCGCCGGATCGAGATGAGCGACGATCTCGTCGAGCAGCAGCACCGGCGCGAAACCGGTCATCTCCTTGATCAGTCCGACATGCGCCAGCACCAAGCGGATCAGCAGCGCTTTCTGCTCGCCGGTCGAAGCATCCGCGGCCGGAATACCCTTTCCGGCATGGGTGACCTTGAGATCGCTGAGATGCGGCCCGTCGAGCGTGCGACCGGCGGCGGCGTCACGCGCGCGGTTGTCGCGCAGCACCTGGCGATAGCGATCCTCGATGTCAGCCGCGCTGTGGCCGGGCAAGAGCTGTTCCATCCAGCCGTCGAGCGCGATCTCGGCGATCGGAAAACCTGGCGCGCTGTCGTGCGCGGTGGCAAGCGCGGCGGACAGCCGCGCCACCGTTTCCGCGCGCGCCGCCGCCACCGCCACCGCGACTTCAGCCGTCTCGTGCTCGATGGCATCGAGCCAATGAGGGTCGCTCGAAGCGTCTTCCAGAAGCCGGTTGCGCGAGCGAAGGCTGCGCTCCAGCGCGTTGACCCGGCTCGCATGCTGGGCGTCGACCGCCAGCACCAGCCGGTCGAGAAAGCGCCGGCGTTCGGAGCCGGGGCCGTTGAACAAAGGGTCCATGGCGGGCGTCAGCCACACCACGCGCAGATGATCGGCAAAGGCGACGGCCGAGCCCACCGGCTCGCGGTCGATGCGGCAGCGGCGCACCGGCGATTCATCGCCAAGCGGCGGATCGATACCAGTGCCGAGGGTAGCAAGCCCGAGCATGCCCTCGATCTCGGCATTGATCGCCCAGGAACCGTCGCCTTCCGAGAAGGCGAGTTCGTCCAGCGTGGCGCGGCGCAAGCCGCGGCCGGGCGCCAGCAGCGAGATCGCCTCGATCAGGTTGGTTTTGCCGGCACCATTGGCGCCGGTCAGCACCACCGGCCCAGGCTGGCCGAGCACGAGCTGCGCGGCGTGATAGCTGCGGAAATTGACGAGGCTCAGGCGGCGAATGCAGGCGGCGGTCATTACAAGGCTTTTACCCGTCATGGCCGGACTTGTCGCCTCGCCCAAAGGCGTGAATGCCCGGCACGAGGCCGGGCATAACCTTTGCGCATCTGCCAGGGCAGACGAGTGGGCGGGCGTTCTAAGCCGCCGGCTTGCGCGAGATGTGGTAGCTCATCACGCCGGTGAGGAAGCTATCATTTTCGACATCGGTGAAGCCGATGCCCTCAAGCACCTCGGTCAATTCGCGCGGCTGATAGAAGTGGTGAATCGCGTCGGCGAAGTAGCGCACGCACTTCTTGCTCTCGGCCGAGCTGCCAAACAGAAGCGCGGTGAACCAGACCGAGAAGCGCAGGAACGCGAGATAAGGTATTTCGACCACGCGCGAGGACGGCCGTAGCATGTCGTTGTGGCAGAAGATGCCGCCGGGCTTGAGCACGCGATGGATTTCGCGGAACACCTTGACGATTTCGAGATGGCGCGAGGCGAATTGCAGCGTCACCGCGTCGAACGAATTGTCCTCAAACGGCAGTACATGGGCGTCGCAGACCTGCGCATGGATCGTGAGGTTGCGCTCGCGCGCGCGGCGCTGACCCTCAGCCGTCATGTGCGGACTGCCATCGACGGTATGGATGTCGAGCGTGGGATCGAGCGTCAACAGCCGCAGCGGAATGTCGTGCGTGCCTGAGCAGACATCGAGCACCTTGGAGCCGGGTGGCAGATGCTTATGGATCGCGGCCGCGAAAGTGTTGCTCCACCACGAACAACTGCCGAGCGAAGCAACCGCATTGCCCCTATCGTAATAGGTGGGAACGTCCCGAAACACTTCCGGGATCAGGTTCCGCCAGGTTTCACCGAAAAGATGTGAACGAAGGTCTTCCTTCCTCAAAATATCTTCGGAGAGGCTCATGTTGGTTCCCGTCGCTCCCTCAACACGTTAGAAGTTAGGAGGAGTAAGCAACCGGCCAAACGTAGCCGCTTCGCACCCCCGCGCGTTTGCCGGGGGAACCGAGCAATGACCTTGTGCCTACACCCTCATCGGCATCAGTACATAAAGGGCACCCTTGCTGTCTTTGTCCTGGATCAAAGTGGGCGAGCCGGGGTCGGCCAGCTTGAGCACGGCTACTTCGCCCTCGATCTGCGCGGCGATATCGAGCAGGTAACGCGAGTTGAAGCCGATATCGATCGGCTCGGCTTCGTAGTCGACCTCGATCTCCTCGGTAGCGCTGCCGGAGTCCGGATTGGTTACGGATAGAACCAGTTTGCCGCCGCTGATCGATAACTTGACTGCACGTCCGCGTTCGCTCGCGACCGTCGAGACGCGATCGACCGCCGCCTCGAAGTCGGCCTTGTCGACCATGAGAACCTTGTCGTTGTTGAGCGGGATGACCCGCCCATAATCCGGGAAGGTGCCGTCGATCAGCTTGCTGGTGAGCACGACGTCGCCGAGCGTGAAGCGGACCTTGCTCGCCGACAGTTCGATCGCCACCTCGCCCTCGCCGGTCTCGATCAGCCGCTGCACCTCATTGACGGTCTTGCGCGGCACGATCACGCCCGGCATGCCGGCGGCGCCCTCCGGCAGCGGCAGTTCGCATTGCGCGAGGCGATGCCCGTCGGTGGCAACCGCACGCAGGGTCGACGCCTTGGCCGTTCCGGCCGCGTGCAGATAGATGCCGTTGAGGTAGTAGCGCGTCTCCTCGGTCGAGATCGCGAACTGGGTCTTATCGATCAGCCGCTTGAAGTCGGCGGCCGCCAGCTTGAAGGAATGGCTCATCTCGCCGGCTGCGAGATCGGGGAAGTCGCTCTCCGGCAGGGTTTGCAGCGTGAAGCGCGAACGCCCGGCGCGGATCGACAGCACGGCGCGGTCGCCCGAGCCCTCGATGACGATCTGAGCGCCCTCCGGCAGCTTGCGCACGATGTCATAGAACATATGCGCGGGCACTGTAGTGGCCCCGCCGGGCGCCACTTCGGCCGCGATCGTATCAGTGACTTCGAGGTCGAGATCGGTGGCCTTCAGGCTGAGCTTGCCGCCTTCGGCCTTGATCAACACGTTGGCGAGGATCGGAATGGTATTGCGCCGTTCCACCACCCGGTGGACACGACCCAGCGACTTGAGAAGCTCTGCACGCTCGACGGTAATCTTCATGGAGAGACCCGCTTCGGCGCCCCGAAGAAAACCCGGGGATCCGGGCGGGACACCAGAGCCGGCTCCTCGCGGAATGCGAGGCCGGGGAGCAAAGGTGACTTGCTTGCGAGAAAATCGCAAGAGTGCAGGCGCCCGCCCGGCGCAAATACCGGTCGGGCGTCCACAGGGCGGGGCGGCGCGATAGCGCAGAAAAACCGCGTTACGGTCGGATAAATGGCGCCAAGCGCGGCGCCGAACGAGCCCCGCCCATCCATGCTGGCAAGACGTGAATGCCCGGCACAAGGCCGGGCATGACGCGGCGGGCGGCGCTCCCGCCTATTCCTGCAATTGCCGCTTGAGCAGTTCGATCTCCTCGGCCAGCGCCATGTCGTTGCCGACCAGGCCCTCGATCTTGCGCACTGCGTGCAGCACTGTGGTGTGATCGCGGCCACCGAAACGCCGGCCGATCTCCGGCAGCGAGCGCAGCGTCAGCGTCTTGGCGAGATACATGGCCACCTGGCGCGGCCGTACCACATTGGCAGTACGGCGCGAGGACAACAGATCGGACCGGCTGACATTGTATTGCCGCGCCACCACCCGCTGGATGTCCTCGATCTTGACCCGCTTGGGCTCCTGCGGGCGGATCAGGTCGCGCACCTCGCGCTCGGCCATTTCCAACGTGACCGGATGGCCGGTCAGCTTGTTGTGGGCCAGCAGGCGGTTGAGCGCGCCTTCCAGATCGCGGCCGTTATGGGTGACGGTCTTGGCGATGTAGCCGAGGACCGGCGCCGGCACATCGAAGCTCGGATGATGCGCCCGCGCCGCCAAGACGCGCGCTTTCAGGATCTCGAACCGCAGCTCCTCGCCGAGCGGACCCATCTCCACCACCAGTCCGCCGGCCAGCCGCGAGCGCACGCGGTCGTCAAGGCTTTCGAGATCGGAGGGCGGCCGGTCGGAAGCGATCACCACCTGCCGGCCGGCGTCGATCAGCGCATTGAGCGTGTGGCAGAACTCGGCCTGGGTCGACTTGCCCTGCAGGAATTGCAGATCGTCGATCACCAAGACGCCAATACCGCGCAGGGCCTCCTTGAAGGCAAGTGCGGTCTGCGTGCGCAACGCCGACACGAAGCCGTACATGAATTTTTCGGCGGTCAGATAGAGCGCCTTGCGCTCGCCCATGGCGTTGGCCGCCCAGGTGGTCGCCTGCAAGAGATGCGTCTTGCCCAGGCCCACACCGGCATGGATATAGAGCGGGTTGAACATCACCGCGTCGCCGCGCTTGGCCGAGGCCACCTGCTTGGCGGCGGCATGCGCCAGGGTGTTGGAGCGGCCGACCACGAAGCCGTCGAAGGTCAGGCGCGGATCGAGCGGCGAACCGCCCAGCGCCTCGTGCACATTGGGCTCGCCTACCGTCAGCGGCCGGCTCTTGGCACCGTGGCCATTGGGGTAGCGCACGGCCTCGCCCGCGCTCGGCTCCAATTCCGGCTTCGGCTTGACCATGGTGGTCCGCATGGCGGAGCGCACGATCAGCTCGACGCGGCCAACCTCCTGCACTTCCGTCTGCCAGCAGGCGAGCACGCGCTCGGCATAATGCGACTGGATCCAACTCTTCAGGAAGCGGGTCGGTACCGACAATCGAACAGTACCGTCCTCAATGGCTTCCAGATCCATCCGGGCGAACCAGCTCGAGTAAATGTCGTCTCCGACCTCAGCCTGCAAACGCTTCTTGACCTTCGACCAGCTGTCATCTTCGGCGGACATTTTCTTGTTCTCGTTCGATAATTGGTTGCAACAGACGCAGTTTGTTCGGCTTCGACAGCAAAGCTGTCAACGCACCGAGAGACGCAACGATACTCAAGCAAAGCTGATGCCGTTTGACGGGGCTTCCGGCGCACCGGCCACACGACCCCGTCAGCGTGCCATCGACGCTGACCGAAGACGTTGCGCCTCAGCGCCCGAGCGGCGGCGGCGCACCTCGAAATCCAATGAAACAAGCGACCATATCGGCGAAAGAAACGCCCAAAGACGCATTATCGAAGGTAGAACTAAAAGGTGCAGAGAGCTGCAGGGCTGCCTTGGATGCAACGCGGCTGCTGAAATCGGCGCGGAGTCCAAAAACGGTCCCGGCGGTCATCATACAATCCCCCCACACTTCGGTGAGCTAACGCTCTACGACCTGTCTTACGCTCGCCGGACAGCCGCTCGGCCAAAAGAGCTTCGCCGTAATTGAAATCAAACGGCGCCGGTTCACGCAGGGACCTGAATTGGTATCGCTGTCGAACGGTTTGCGATGCTAACAGCTGCTTCAGGCCAACACAGTGGGCAAAAAACAGCCGCTCTCATCCCATCGATGAGCGAAAGGCGAAACTTTTTCAGGTGGCTCGCGGAGAAGCCCGCGCGCAAAGGAACGATACACCAGACCTCGAACCGGGCAAGTATGAATCAAAAATGGATGCAGCATCGACATACAAAATTTTTACGGGCAATGTGCCCGAATGATCGCTTACGTTTTTAAAGCATTGTGAATTCGCACAGATTCTGTCGCCCAAACCGGTATGAGCGCGGTGCAACGCACGCAAAAAAATTCGAACGCGACGCCGGCGACAAAGTCGCGCTGCCCTACCATTTTGCGGTCCCGCGCGTGCATTGAGGATAAGTCATTTAAGCGACAAAAAAATTTTGAACCGAATTTTCGACTAGCTGACGTCAAGAAACCGCTATGGCATCGGCACTGGCGTGATCAACAAGCCTATTGACTCCGGTAAAATTGGACGGAGCAGAACTTCATTACATCTGCATGACAGCATTGCGACCGCGCTCGGCGGCGTTCGGCACTTGGCTGGCTGAGCATCACTTACAATCGATCACGCCGCTGACGCCAAGAAGCGATGGGTGCCGTACGCGAAGCGGATCTCGATTAGGCGATAGGTGAAGCTGCGACAAGCTCCGCAGCGAAATTCATCAAACACAAAATCAATAAAGTGCAATAAAGTGCAGAGCGCGACGAAGCACCGCCGCGCCCTGGCAGCGCGCTCAAGCGCCGAGCTTGGCGACGCGATGTGCCAGCCGCGATACCTTGCGGCTCGCATTGTTCTTGTGCACGACGCCACGCTGCGCTGCACGCATGATCACCGGCTCGGCCGCTTTCAGCGCCGCCGCAGCCGCGGTACGGTCGCCGCTCGCGATCGCTTCCTCGACCTTGCGCACGGAGGAACGCAGGACAGAGCGGCGCCCCTTGTTGATCTCGGTGCGCTTGGCGATCTGGCGCGTGGCTTTACGGGCGGATTTGGTATTGGCCATCGGTTGCTCGTTCGGATGGGACGCGACGCTTCGAATTCCTCACGCAACGTCCCGATTTTGCAGGAAAAGGAGGGCGACGAGGCTCCCTCGCCGCCGCGAGCGGGGTATATAGTCGGCCCCCGCCTGCCCGTCAACGGGCGCGAAAAGGGGCGCTCAGGCCACCCGTTTGGCCCTCACAACCTCATAACCGGCGATGACCGCGGCGCGATCGGCGTCCGGAAATGGCGCAAGGGGCGGCTTCACCCAGGCGAGCGCCGCGTCACCATGGATATGCCCGAGCAGCGCCTTCACACCCGAGACCAGCGCCTTGCCGTCAAACAGCTTACGGATCGCGACCGCCGCCTCGAGCGCCGCCGCATCGCCCTCGCGCCAAGCGCGGCCACAGAGATCGGGATTGCAATTGGCGGTCGCTGAAATGCAACCGGCGAACGTTCCTTCACGCGCTTCGATGAGCACCGCCTCAGTCGACGGAAACACCGCGAAGTCCCTATCGATCGCCGCCACGGCGCGCGCATAGTTCATATCGCCGGACGAATCCTTCAAGCCCACGATGCGCGTGCCATAGGTAGCGCGCAACCGGCGCACCAGCTCCACATGCCAGGGAAGGCCGGACATGGCGGGGAAGTGGTAAAGATAAAGCGGGATCGGTTTGTCCGCCGTCGCCTTTACGATGGTGTCGATATAGGCGACCAGCCCGTCATCCGGCACGCCCTTGTAATAGAACGGCGGCAGCAGCAGCGCGCCGCCGAAACCGAGCATGGCCGCGTGCTGCGTCAGCGCCACCGCATCGGCAACCGCCGCCGCTCCGGTGCCCACCATCAGTCGTCCCAACGGCATATCATGCGCCTTGTAGGCGTCCATCACCATCTTGCGTTCATATCGTGAAAACGAAGTGGCTTCGCCGGTGGTGCCGAGCACGTTCAGGCCATCGCAGCCATTGTCGAGCAGGAAGCGCGCGAGCTTGACCGCGCGCGCGAGGTCAGGATTGCCAGCCTCGTCGACCGGCGTAGCGATAGCGGCGATGACGCCGGCGAGTGTCTTGCTCAAGATACTTTCTCTCATGCTCGTCGTCATGGCCGGCTTGCCCGGGCCATCCACGTCCTGCTTCGTTCAGGTCATAAAGACGTGGATGCCCGGCACAAGGCCGGGCATGACGCTGTTGGTCCGTCAGCCGCTCACATTATAGGCCGCCAGCGCGGCCATGTTGACGAGCTGATTGTCCTTGGCGCCGAGTTGGACGATCTGCACCGGCCGGTTGTCGACCGGGCAAAGGTTCATGACACGGTCCGCCGGGTAGGACGAGCCGCAGGTCGGGCAGGAGAGGTGCGAAA
>JAKAMD010000496.1 GCA_021823875.1 Pseudomonadota bacterium
CACGTTCACCACCACCGCGGCGCCGGCTTGCGCCAATGTCAGCGCAATGGCGCGGCCGATATTGCGGCCGCTGCCGGTGACGACAGCGACCTTGCCGGCAAGCTCTTGGGCTTCGGCCATGGCGGCGCGCACCTCAGCCGCCGGTGAAGACCGGCTTGCGCTTTTCCATGAAGGCCTTGCGGCCCTCGGTGTAGTCGCCGCTGGTGAAGCAGGCCTGCACCTTCTCGTCGCAGGTCTTCATGTCGCGCTGGCTCTCGTCCTTGACCATCTGCGCGACCATGAACTTGACCGAGTCGATGGTGAGCGGCGCGTTGCCGGCCATGGTGTCGGCATAGTTCTTCACATAGCTCTCCAGTTCCGCGTCTGGCACGACGCGGTTGACCAGGCCCATGTGATGCGCCTCGGCCGCGGTGAACTGGCGCGCTGTGAAGAAGATCTCCTTGGCGAAGGACGGGCCGACCAGATCGACCAGCTTCTTCAAGCCATCATAACGGTAGCCGATCGAGAGCTTGGCCGCCGGCACGGCGAATTTCGAGCCTTCCGTGCAGATGCGCATGTCGCAAGAGATCGCGAGCCCCACGCCGCCGCCCAGGCAATAGCCGCGGATCATGGCGATGGTGGGTTTCGGGAAATTGTAGACGATACTGTTGGCGCGATCGACGGTGGCGTTGTAGCGGTCGACGCCTTCCTGGGTCGAGCGCTCCTTCTCGAACTTGGAAATGTCGGCGCCGGAAATGAAGGCCTTGCCGCCAGCGCCGGTGATCACCACCACGCGGACGTTCTTGTCGTTCCGGAAATCCTCGAGGAAGCCGCTGGCCGCCTCCCACATTTCCAGCGACACCGCGTTGTGGCGCTCGGGATTGTTGAAAACGAGATAGCCGACGCCGTCTTCCTTGCGGGACAGCATTTTGTCGGTCGTGGCGTTCATTCTTGCAATATCCTCTCGTTCTACGTCATGCCTGGCCTTGAGCCGGCATCCACGTCGTTCCGATTTATCAGCAAGTCGTGGATGGCCGGGACAAGCCCGGCCATGACGACTGAGTGCCTCTAGACCGCCTTGGCGGCGTGCAGATCGGCAATCTCCTTGTCGGCGAATCCGAATTCCTTGAGCACTTCGTCGGTGTGCTCGCCCTGTTCGGGCGGCGTCGCCACGATCCGGCTCGGCGTGCGCGACAATGTGAAGGGCTGGGCAACGAAGGTCTCGTCGCTGCCGTCCGGACGCTTGGCGGTCTCCGCAACGCCGAGATGCTTGACCTGCGGGTCGGCGAACACCTGGTCGATGTTGTAGATCGGACCGCAGGGCACGCCGATCGTGTTGTAGATGTCGATCCATTCCGCGCTGGTTTTGTGAATC
Organism: Pseudomonadota bacterium; assembly: GCA_021823875.1. Taxonomy (GTDB): domain Bacteria; phylum Pseudomonadota; class Alphaproteobacteria; order Rhizobiales; family Xanthobacteraceae; genus Pseudolabrys. The sequence continues at coordinate 1,355 of JAKAMD010000496.1, forward strand.
ATGCGCTCCTGAATCTTAGCATTGATCTCGTCGCGGTTCTTCGAGCGCAGCGCGCCGTTCGCGTAGTCGGGATTCTTCGCCATCTCGGGCGCCCCGATGGCCTGGCAGACGCGCTCCCACATCACCTGTCCGGCCGCGGCGATGTTGATGTAGCCGTCCGAGGTCTTGAACACGCCGGTCGGAATGCTGGTCGGATGATTGTTGCCGGCCTGCTTGGGGACCTCGTGTCCGATCAGCCAGCGCGCGGCCTGGAAATCCAGCATGAAGATTTCCGCCTGCAACAGCGAAGTGGTGATCCACTGCCCTTCGCCGGAGACTTCGCGCTCGAGCAGCGCGGTCAGGATGCCCATGGCGCAGAACAGGCCGGCGGACAGATCGGCGACCGGAATGCCGGCGCGCACCGGACCTTGCCCCGGCAGGCCGGTGATCGACATCAGCCCGCCCATGCCCTGCGCGATCTGGTCGAAGCCGGGCCGGTCGCGATAGGGCCCGTCCTGGCCGAAGCCGGAGATGCTGCCGAGGATGATGCGCTTGTTGATCTTCTTCAGGCTCTCGTAGTCGATGCCGAGGCGGTCCTTCACGTCGGGGCGGAAATTCTCCACCACCACGTCGGCCTTCTCGACCATGCGCTTGAAGGCCGCGATCCCGAGCGGCGCCTTCAGGTCGAGCGTTACGCTGCGCTTGTTGCGGTGCAGGTTCTGGAAGTCACCACCCTCGCGCGGGCCCCCCGGCCCCTCGCCATGTTCGAGGTGCGGCGGGGTCTCGATCTTGATGACATTGGCACCCCAATCGGCGAGTTGGCGCACGCAGGTCGGACCCGAGCGGACGCGGGTGAGATCGAGCACGGTAAAGCGGGTGAGAGCCTTAGAAGCCCTGGGGAACGACATTGGGAACGACTCCGGCAGCAATTAGGGCGGGTCTGGAAAACTGGCCGGCCCGACATTCCCCGATCTCCGGCACCTTGTCCATTGCCCGAAATCGGCAAGGTTCTATGCGATTTCTTCATCATTCCGCAGCTTTAGGGGGCTGATCCGCCTTGAAAAGGACACCGCCACCTGTCATATGACCGCTGCGGATGAATGGACCCGGTTTCGGGTCTGCGGGCCGCGTGCACGAAATTCAATCAACGACTTTCGCCCCGCCTCCTCCGCTTCTTAACTCCTCGACAACCCTGGCCACGCGGGATGTCTTGCAACCCCGCGATTCCGCCGCCTGCGAGCGCAGGACGGCCGTTTCGCCATATGAGAAAGAGATCTTTTGACGTCCTTTAACGATTTCGGCCTCGCAGAGCCGATCCTTCGCGCCCTGCGCGAGGAAAAATACGAAACC
>JAKAMD010000497.1 GCA_021823875.1 Pseudomonadota bacterium
GAACGCCACATAATTCGTCTTGGACTAAGCCGCTCCGCGACCGCGGAGCGGCAAGGAGGGTGTATGCCGACGGCGCGGTCTTGATGGCGCGTCCGTCGCACTGGTCATGTGTCCACAAGGAGCTCGCGCTTTGTCAGCATGGGGCGGCTGCTTGCAGCCTATTCCATCGGACAAAGGAGCTTGTCATGACCCAACTTCGCCAGCGCATGAGCGAGGACATGCAGGTGCGCAATCTTTCGCTCAATACCCAGCTCTCGTATCTGCGACAGGTGTCGCTGTTCGCCCGCTACTTCGGCAAGTCGCCGGACTTGCTCGGGCGCGAGGACATTCGGACCTATCAGGTCTATATGACCAACGAGAAGAAGCTGTCGCCCGGCTCGATCCACACTGCCATTGCGGCGTTGCGCTTTCTCTACAGTGTGACGCTCGAAAGGGACTGGGCGCCTGAAGAGGTACTCCCGCTTCCCAAGAAGCCGCAGAAGCTGCCGATCATCCTCAGTCCCGAGGAAGTTCAGCGGTTCCTCGGCTGCATCCTCGACGTCAAACACCACGCCATCCTGACCACATGCTATGCCGCCGGTTTGCGCATCTCGGAAGCGGTGCAGTTGAAGCCCACGGACATCGACAGCCAGAGAATGGTCATCCGTGTCGAGCAGGGCAAAGGCCAGAAGGACCGCTATGTGATGCTGTCGCCCAAACTCTTGGAGATCCTGCGCGACTATTGGAAGATACGGCGGCCAAAGGCGTGGCTCTTCCCCGGCGATTGTGCTGGCCAGCCGATCACCAGGGATGCGGTGGGACATGCCTGCGCGAAAGCGCGAGACCTCTCCGGCTTGTCCAAACCGGTCACGCCGCACAGTTTGCGGCACGCCTTCGCCGTCCATCTATTGGAGGCCGGCGCCGACGTGCGCACCATTCAACTGCTACTCGGTCACAGGAGCCTCGCGACCACCGCCCATTACCTGCGGATTGCCACCAACAAGGTCTGCGCCACGTCGAGCCCCTTCGAGCTCTTACCGCGTCCGGCGCCCATCCTGCCGCCGCCCGCCAAGCCGCAATACTTCTGAGCGGCGCGACGATGGCCCACTCGGGGCCGGAAGTGGCGGACATCTTCCGCTGCTACGGCGAAGCCTATTGCGCGCAGCATGACGCGTCGCTGTCGACCGCCCAACGCCGCGTCATGACGGCGATCGAACTGTGCCGAACCGCCGCGCTCGGCGGGCACGTCGAAGCATGCGATCAATGCGGCCACCGGCGCATCGCCTTCAACAGCTGCCGCGACAGACATTGTCCCCGCTGCCAATCGCTGGCCCGCGCGCAATGGCTGGAGGATCGTCGCGCCGAGCTCCTCGACACGCAATACTTTCACGTCGTCTTCACGCTGCCGGAGCCCATTGCCGCCATCGCCTATCAGAACAAGGCGCTCGTCTACGGCCTTCTCTTCCGCGCCACCGCCGAGACCCTGCGCACAATCGCCGCCGATCCCAAGCACCTGGGCGCCGAGATCGGCTTCTTCACCGTGCTGCACACCTGGGGTCAGAGCCTGCTTCATCATCCGCATCTGCATTGCGTCGTCACCGGCGGAGGCTTGTCTCGCGACGGCCATCGGTGGATCGCCTGCAAGCCCGGCTTCTTCCTTCCGGTCCGGGTGCTCTCACGCCTGTTCCGACGATTGTTTCTGGAGCATCTTGAGAAAGCTTTCGAGGCCGGCCAGTTGAAGTTCTTCTCTGGCTTGCAGAACCTGAGCGAGCACGACGCCTTCCGGCGTTATTTGGCGCCGCTCCGAAAGGCCGAGTGGGTCGTCTATGCCAAGCCGCCCTTCGCCGGACCCGAACAGGTCCTCGATTACGTCGGCCGCTATACCCACCGCGTCGCCATTTCCAACAATCGTCTCGTAGCCATCGAGGACGGCAAAGTCGCCTTCCGCTGGAAGGACTATCGGCACGGCAATCGGCAGAAGGTCATGACCGTCGCGACCGACGAGTTCATTCGCCGTTTCTTGTTACACGTCCTGCCCGAGGGCTTCCATCGCATCCGCTACTACGGCTTCCTTGGCAATCGTTATCGCGCGCAAAAGCTCGCCCGCTGTCGTGACCTGCTCGGTATGTCGATTTCCGAGCCATCGCGTGCCCCATCCGCAAAGGACTACCGCGACCGCTATGAGGACCTCACCGGGCATTCCCTCAGGCAATGCCCGGCCTGTCGTCAAGGGCAGATGATCATCATCGAAATCTTCGACGGCGTCACCGGACCCCCGCCATACCGGGATACGTCATGAAAGAAGCGCTCCGCTTTCGTCGCCACCGCATCGCACGGTCCGTTCGGCCGGAAAAACCGAGCCGGTCCAACGAAAGTGTGCGCCGTCGCGCCCACCAGCTCCTCCCGGCACGACACGGCGTCAACAGTCACCTTTGCCGAAACCGGAATCCGCGCCGCTTTCGTCGCACGCGCCCCCTGCAACTGCTGCGTCCACACCGCCACGCGATGCCAATTCCTTGCCTGGGCACCATTCAATACCCATAGAACACCACTCGCGCCCGCGGCTTAGTCCAACACGTTTTTAGCTCACCGTCGCCGCCGGCCTCGGTGCGCTCTTTCCACCGCCTCTATGTCGCGACGCCAAGCTAAAAACGCTCTGCATTATGTTGCGCCGGAGATTATGTTGCGGCCCC
>JAKAMD010000498.1 GCA_021823875.1 Pseudomonadota bacterium
TTCCGGCCCGACCACGACGAAGTCGATCGTCTTGTCCTTGCAGAAGGCGATCACCGCCGCGTGGTCGCTGATATCGACCGCGGCGCATTCCGCCACCTGGGCGATGCCGGCATTGCCGGGCGCGCAATAGAGCTTGGTCGTCAGCGGGCTTGCCGCGATTTTCCAGGCCAGCGCGTGCTCGCGCCCGCCGGAACCGAGAATGAGAATGTTCATGCCTTGCGTCCGTCCGCTACCGGTTTGGGGTAGCGGGCGGCGCTTACCAGGACAAGGGGGCAGGGCGCGGTTGTCGACAGCGGCCCAGGGACGTCAGTCGAGCACCGAGAAATGCGGGCGGCTGGTGTGCTCTTCCACGTGGTGGATATAGGCTTCCACGCTCTCGTGTTCGTGGATATGGCCGATGCCGTGGAAGCGCATCTCGTTGCGGCAGGACGGACAGACCACCCGTTCGCCCGCGGCTACCCGGTGTACGCGTTCGTGGAAATGCGTACGGCAATCCGGGCAGCGGACCCGCACCCGCAAGTTCTCGACTTCCTGTTCGTGCGGATTTTTCATCGTCATCGCCCTCTGCCGGCCACGATAACGCGGAACGGTTGAAAAGGCGTTGTCGGCCAAGGGTGGATTTTCCGGGCTTTGCCTGGGTCGTGTAGGATAGCAGGATGGCGCGCAGCAGAATCAGCCCCGAAACCGGTCCTGAAACCGGGCCTGCACCCGGAAATCTGCCGGAATGGACCGTTTCTGAGCTTTCCGCCGCGCTCAAGCGCACGGTCGAGGACGCCTACGGATTTGTACGGGTGCGCGGCGAGGTCTCCGGTTTCCGCGGCGCCTCGCCCTCCGGCCACGTCTATTTCCGGCTCAAGGACGACCGTGCCGTGCTGGAGGCGGTGATCTGGAAGGGCGTCTATGGCCGCATGCGGGTGAAGCCGGAGGAGGGGCTCGACGTCGTCGCCACCGGCCGGCTGACCACCTTCCCGGGCTCGTCCAAGTACCAGATCGTCGTCGACACGCTGGAGCCGGCCGGCGTCGGCGCGCTGATGAAGCTCCTGGAGGAGCGCAAGAAGAAGCTCGCCGCCGAGGGCCTGTTCGACGAGGCGCGCAAGCAGCTGCTGCCGTTCCTGCCTGAGGTGATCGGCGTGGTGACCTCGCCGACCGGCGCCGTCATCCGCGACATTCTGCACCGGCTGGCAGACCGCTTTCCACGCCGCGTGCTGGTGTGGCCGGTGCGGGTGCAGGGTGAGAGCTCGGCGGCCGAGGTCGCCGCCGCCATCGAAGGCTTCAATGCATTGCCGGAGAAAGGCCCGTTGCCGCGGCCCGATCTCATCATTGTCGCGCGCGGCGGCGGATCGCTCGAGGATCTGTGGTCGTTCAACGAAGAAATCGTGGTGCGGGCGGCTGCCGCCAGTATGATCCCGCTCATCTCCGCGGTCGGCCACGAGACCGACGTGACGCTGATCGATTTCGCCAGTGACCGGCGCGCGCCCACGCCTACCGCCGCGGCCGAAATGGCGGTGCCGGTGCGCGCCGAACTGATGGCGCGGCTCGCCGCGCTGGAAGCGCGCAAGCTTTCGTGCTGGCAGCGCGGCATCGAGCAACGCCGCAAGGAGCTTGGTCTGCTGGCGCGCGGCTTGCCGAAGGACATCCTGGCTGGCCCGCGCCAGTTGCTCGATACGCTGGCCGAGCGGCTGCCGCGCGCGCTCAATGCCAATGCGCAGCTTCACCAGACGCAATATTCGCGCATCGCCAGCCGCCTGACACCGCGCTTGCTGGCGACGCAGGTCGAGCGCCGGCGCGAACGCTATGACGGGCTCACCCGCCGCCTCGCCACCGGCCTGATCGCCAATGCGCAAGCCCATCGCGTGCGACTGGCACGCCATCGCGATCGCGTCATTTCGTTCGGCGAACGCGCCGGTCGCGCCATGCAGGCCTTGCTCACGCAGCGTCACAGCCAGATCGAGCGCGCCGAGCGCCTGCTCGCGGCGTTTTCCTATCGCGCGGTGCTCAGCCGCGGCTTTGCGCTGGTGCGCGACGAAAGCGGCATGCCGTTGCACAGCGCGGCCGCCGTCGCTTCCGGCATGCGGCTCGACATCGAATTCGCCGACGGGCGGATCGGCGCGGTGGCGGATGGCGAGGCCTACCCGGCGCCCGCCGCCAAGCCGAAACCGCGCAAGACGGGCGGCCCGGGCGGGCAGGGCAGCCTGTTTTGATGAGCCTTTCGCGGCACCGCCGGAATGACTATGTTTAGAAGGTTCTGCCTACGGAGGCCCTCTTGCTCAACCGCTACGACCGCTTCGCGCCGATGAATGGCGAAGCCGAGGTCAAATATCTCGACGGCGATTTCCGCGTGCTCAAGCCGGGCGCCTTCGTGCGCTGCGCAGTGACCGGGGTGCCGATCCCGCTCGAAGAGCTCAAATACTGGAGCGTCGAGCTGCAAGAGCCCTATGCCACGCCCGAGGCGGTGCTGCAGCGCCATCGCCAGCAATACGAAGAGACCAAGGCGGGTTAAGGCGTTTTCCGGCGCAGGCTTGCCATCAGCATCACGCGCAGCGCTTCCGGCTCGTCGAACGTCATCGTCACCGGCAGCACATGGGCGCGCGCGGAGAGCGCATCGAGCAGCGCATCGCCGGCCATGCGCGCGTGGTCTTTCTCGGTGGTGAGCAGCGCGAGCCCGTCGTG
>JAKAMD010000073.1 GCA_021823875.1 Pseudomonadota bacterium
GCGTGGTCTCGATTGCTGCCGCCGCAGCATAAAAGCCGATGATCCACCGCAGACTTGCCGGGCATATCGAAGGCGTGCTCGATATAGGTGAAGCTGCCGCCGTCGCCGCGGAAGGCGAGGCCGAGATGGGCGCAGGAAATGCCGGTTAGCAGCGCGATGACGCCGCCGACCGCCAAGGTGACCAGCACCGCGTGTCCGGCTTGGGCGATGGCAAGACCGGGCACAACGAAAATGCCGCCGCCAATCATGCCGCCGATGCCAATAGCGACCACTTCGGCCAGGCTGAGCTTGGAGGACGATTCCGCCATGCTTGTCACACCTCCGATCGCCCACACGCAGCCTAAGCGATTCCCCGCCGCCGGAACCGTTGCCAAGCGAGGTGCTGCAATGCACAATAACAAGCGTGCCGCAGTCCGCGGGCGACGGGATGTGAATGACGCAGCCACCAACACCGAAACGCGACAAACCCTGGATCTTCCGCACCTATGCCGGCCACACCTCGGCCGCGGATTCCAACGCGCTCTATCGGAAGAACTTGGCCAAGGGGCAGACGGGCTTATCCGTCGCTTTCGATCTGCCGACGCAGACCGGCTACGACTCCGACGATCCGCTCGCCAAGGGCGAAGTCGGCAAGGTCGGCGTGCCGATCTGCCATCTCGGCGACATGCATACGCTGTTCGATGGCATCCCGCTCGCCTCGATGAACACCTCGATGACCATCAACGCCACGGCGGCTTGGTTGATGGCGCTCTACATCGCGGTGGCCGACGAACAGGGCGCACCGCGTGAAGCGCTCACCGGCACCATCCAGAACGACATCATCAAGGAATATCTCTCGCGCGGCACCTACGTGTTCCCGCCAACGCCGTCGATGCGGCTGATCAAGGATGTGGCGATCTTCACCACCTCCGAGCTGCCGAAATGGAATCCGATGAACGTCTGCTCCTACCATCTGCAGGAGGCAGGCGCGACGCCGGTGCAGGAACTCGCCTTCGCACTCGCCACCGCCATCGCCGTACTCGACACGGTGAGGGCCTCGGGCGAGGTGAGCCAGGAGAAGTTCTCCGAGGTGGTCGGCCGCATATCGTTCTTCGTCAATGCCGGCCTGCGCTTCATCACCGAAATCTGCAAGATGCGCGCGTTCACCGAATTGTGGGACGAGATTACCCGCACGCGCTACGGCATCACCGATCCCAAGCACCGGCTGTTCCGCTATGGTGTACAGGTGAATTCGCTCGGGCTGACCGAGCCGCAGCCGGAAAACAATGTCGCGCGCATTCTGCTCGAAATGCTGGCGGTGACGCTGTCGAAGAACGCGCGCGCGCGCGCCGTGCAATTGCCGGCCTGGAACGAAGCGCTCGGCCTGCCGCGGCCGTGGGATCAGCAATGGTCGCTGCGCATGCAGCAGATCCTGGCCTATGAGACCGACCTGCTCGAATACAACGACATCTTCGACGGCTCCACGGTGATGACCGCGAAAGTGGAAACGCTCAAGCAGGAGGCGCGCGAAGAACTCAAGCGCATTGAGGGGATGGGCGGCGCGGTGGCCGCCGTTGAGTCGGGCTACATGAAGCGGCAGCTCGTCGAATCAAACACGGCACGGCTGGAAGCGATCGAGCGCGGCGAGCAGACCGTGGTCGGCGTCAATAAGTATCTCGAAAGCGAGCCCTCGCCGCTTACCGGCGGGGTGGAAGCGATCCTCACCGTATCGGAGGAAGCCGAGCGCAAACAGATCGAAAAGCTGAAGGCCTGGCGCACGCAGCGCGATGAGGGCGCGGTCAAGGAAGCGCTGGCCGAATTGAAACAGGCAGCCGCGGGTACCGGCAACATCATGCCGGCCTCGATCCAATGCGCCAAAGCGGGCGTCACGACCGGCGAATGGGGCTGGACGCTGCGGCAATCTTTCGGCGAATATCGCGCGCCCACCGGCATTGGCCGCGCCATGCGCAACGATGTCTTCGGTCTCGACGATATCCGCGCCGATGTCGACCGCGTTTCCAAGAAACTTGGGCGCCGGCTAACCTTCCTGGTCGGCAAGCCCGGGCTCGACGGCCATTCGAACGGCGCCGAGCAGATCGCGGTGCGCGCCCGTGATTCCGGCATGCAGGTGGTCTACGAAGGCATCCGCCTGACGCCGGAAGAGATCGTCAACGCCGCGCGCAACGAAAAGGCGCATGTGATCGGGCTGTCGGTGCTTTCCGGCAGCCATCTGCCGCTGGTGCACGACGTGGTGGACCGCATGAAGAACGCCGGCCTCGACGTGCCGCTGGTGGTCGGTGGCATTATTCCGCCGGAGGATGCGGCCGAACTGGAAAAGTTCGGCGTCGCGGCGGTCTATACGCCGAAGGATTTCGAGCTCAACCGCATCATGAGCGATCTGGTGCGGATCGTCGAACGGAAGAACAGCCTCAGTAACGCTTGAGTTATTTTTCTCGTTTTGCCGCTTCGCGTACATCCGACGGCGTCGCATGGTAGTGGCGCAGGAATGTTCGATTGAAATAGGAAAGGTCGTTAAACCCCGCTTCGAAGGCGATCGTGCTGATCGTCCGGCCAGCATAGCGTGGGTCTGTCAGCATGCGATGAGCGCGCGCAATGCGCTGGCTCAATACGAATTCAGAGAACGTCACGCCTTCGGCATCAAAGAGCTTGCGGATATAGCTCGGCGAGATGCCTTGTCGTGCAGCGACAGCCCCAATTGAGAGACTGCGATTGCCGATATGCTCTGCAATATCGCGTTTAATCTTGTGGAACCGCGCCGCACGGACGCCGCGGCCTCGCGCAATGTCCGCAAAGTCACTTTTGGCGCCGATCACCAATGCCGCGAGATCATGGACGTGCGAGACAATCAGCTTGCGCAGCTCCGGCGTCCCGGTGACGAGATCGTTGTTGATCGCGACAAGATAGTCGACCAGCAGCCGCAACGGCCCGCTCTCCAACGAGATGACTGACATCATTGCCGCTTCCAGATCTACAATCATTGGCGCAAGCACTGCGGCTGGTAGAGCGATGGCGAGAATTGTCGCGCCCGGCGAACAGACTGAGGTCTTGGGCTCGGCGTTCGAAACCAACGTCATCCCGTTTTCATAAGCCGTCTCGCGGCCAAGCTGAGACACACGGACGGATCCTTCGAGTGCTATTTCGAAGACAAAATCATCATTGCCTTGTGCGAGCAGTTCGCGCGTCCGCCGCGTGCGCATTGCCGTACGAGTCTTGGCCCATGCCATGCCCAAGCCGGGCAGAGCGCGCAGATTCATATCGATACGAAATTTCTCGCTGGTGAGCGGCTCGACGTCGAGCTTGGTGATAGTTCGACCGATCACCTCGCGCAACACGTCCAGGCGGTCGCGAGACGGCACGTCCTCAGTTGAAAATGTAAACTCACCGAATGAGTCTGTTTTATCAGCCATTTGGTCCCTGCCTGCTGTGGCCCACATATGCTTTGTTGCGGGACCGCAACATTCGGTTCAATTTCTAACCCAAGTGGCATACAGTCCAAGTCACAGTCGCGTTCTGTCCTAGCCGCTTTGCGCCCGTTCTGTCAGTAACTTAGGTGTTAAATCGCGGGGAAGGGACAGAAATGCGGATTATTCTTTTGCCAAGTGCTGCACTGGTGGCCACGCTGTTGGCCGGAGCAGCCGCGACCGCCGCGGACATGCCGGTCAGGTCGTTTGTCAAGGCCTCTCCCCTCGCAGCTTATAATTGGGGTGGCTTTTACGCTGGCGTGAACGGCGGCTATGGCGTCAGCTCAGACCCTATCACCGAAACCTTCACGCCAGCCAGTGACGGCGGTCTGCAGCCGACGATCGCGCCCGCGGGTTGGCTGGGCGGCTTGCAGGCCGGATATAACTGGCAATGGAACCGTTTGGTCTTGGGCGTAGAGGGAGACATCCAGGCCACCAGCCTCAGGGATTCGATTTGCTATGATGGATGTCGTCCCAACGCGACCGCAAAGACGACGCAAAGCCTTCCCTGGTTTGCAACGACAAGAGCGCGATTGGGTTACGCTCCCGGAGCCATGCTGTTTTATTTGACCGGCGGCGCCGCGTTCACGACCGTCAAGACGTCGATTTCGACGACGCTTGCACCAACGACGACAAGCGGAGATTTCAACGATTCCCGCGTCGGCTGGACAGTAGGCGGCGGCGTCGAAGCCGCGCTCGCGGCGAATTGGACCGCAAAAGTTGAATATCTCTACATGGGTTTCGGCAGCACCACGCATGCAATAGTAGAACCGCTCCTTGGCCCAGCATTTCCAGAGATCTTTTCAATTCCCACACGGGCCTCGGTCGTTCGCGCTGGTGTGAACTATCATTTCAATGCTCCCGGCTCCATGGCCTATGCGAGCGCCATGAACGCATTCGCTTCCGCATCTCCCGCCTACGACTGGACCGGTTTCTATATCGGCGGAAATCTCGGTGCTGCTGCCGGCCGAAACCCGACAACCTTGCAAGGAAGCGGCGGCGTCTTCGACGAATCAACTTTTTCGCCGCGGTCCCTGGCCGGCGGCCTCCAGGTTGGCTTCAATGTGCAGCGCGCCAACTGGGTGCTCGGCGTCGAGGGCGACATTCAGTTCACCAATCTCAACGAATCGGATTGCTTCGAGTTCTGCTTGGCGAACCAAACGATCAAGGTCGAACAAAAGATGCCATGGTTCGCCACCGCACGCGGCCGAGTTGGTTATGCTTTGGGGCCGACTCTGTTCTACGGCACAGGCGGCGTAGCGTTCACGAAGGTGAATTCAAGTTACCTCGATTACGATCACTTTACGTTTGCCAGCGGTAACTTCAGCGACAATAGGACCGGATGGGCGGCCGGCGGTGGCATCGAAAGCGCGTTGGCCGGGAATTGGACCGCCAAGGCCGAATACCTGTATTTGGACTTTGGCACACTCAGACATGATGACATACCCAACATCGCCTGGGGCGGAACGGAGGGCTTTACGGCTCAACTTCACGAGCACGTCTTCCGGTTTGGAGTGAACTACAGGTTCGGCAGCTTTCCGACGCCCAATTAAAATCGATTCAACGCCGTCCGGACCAGCGGCTAGCAGATCGCGGTGCGCGCATGAACGCGGCACCGAACAACTAGCGCCCAAAGGATACTCTCGACAGGGTCGAGCTAGGCTAGCTTAAAATGTGGACGGCGGCCCTATCGGCCGTGGGGTGCATTCATGAGCCATCAACAAACCGCGCCGACCGGCGCGCAACAGAAGCCTTGGCTCTTCCATGTCTTGACCTGCGCTTTGATCTCGGAATTTCTATGGAACGCTTTTACGACGGCGCATGAATATCCGACGCGCACGGAACAAGTGATGACCATGGTGCTCAATGCCGGCATGGTGTTCGGATTGTTTGGCGTCAGGAATGGCGGCCCGAAACCGCTGTGGTGGGTCGCGCTCATTGCCGGTATCGGCCTGTTCGCAATCCGCTTCACGGGCGATGCGGCCTGGTGGACCGGTCACCTGACCTATTCGTTGCGCTGACGATTATTCGGCAGCGACGGTTGCCAGCGCTGCAGCGAGCCTGCCGGGGCTCACCGGTTTGACGAAATAGAAGTTCATACCGGCGGCCCGGGCGGCGGCTTCATCCGCCGCATCGCCGCGCCCGGAAATGCCGATCACCGGCACCGCACCTTCCTTACCCGGCAAGGCGCGGATCGCTTGCGTCGCCGCGATACCGTCGAGGCCTGACAGCGCAACGTCCATCAGCACCGCGTCGTAAACACCGCCGCTTGCCGCCACAACCGCCGCCTCGCCTGTCTCGACGAAATCGATGCGATGGCCGAGCTCGGTGACGATCGTATTCATCACCACGCGGCCATAAGGATTGTCCTCCGCGCAAAGGATCATCAAGGCGCGCGACGGCACCCCACCGGCGCCGCGCTGTTCGGAGGCTGGCTGCGCGTCCAGACGCTTGACCGGCACGCTGATGCGGAACGTGGTCCCTTTCCCCCGTTTGGAGGTGACGGCAAGGCTGCCCTGCATGGCTTCAATCACGCGCTTGACGAAAACGAGACCCAGTCCGGCGCCGCCATAGCGGCGCGCTACGCTTTCGCTCGCCTGCGCGAAAGGACGGAACAGTTTCTTGAAGTCGCGCGAATCCATGCCGATCCCGGTGTCGACCACAGTAAACACCAGACGCGCGCGTACGCCGTCGACTGCTTCGACACCGGCGGTAAACGCGACCATGCCGTCATGGGTGAACTTCACCGCATTGTCGACCAGGTTCTCCAGCGCCGCGCGCAAGCGCAGCGCGTCACCGGCAACCAGATCGGGCAGATCGGCGGCGATGGCGATCTCAGCCTTGACGCTCTTGCTGCCGGCGCGGGCGGCAAGCCCATGGCCGACGGCTTCGGCCAGCACGCGCGGCGAGAACGGCTCGTCGCGCAAGACGAGACCGGTCGCGCCCGCCTTGGCGGCATCGACGACCAAGCTGGTGAGATCGGCGAGATGATCGGCGCCGCTCTTGATGGCGTTGGCCCATTCGCGCTCACGCGTGCCGAGATCGGAGGATGCGAGCAATTCGGCGAGCGCGGCAATGCCGGTGAGCGGGGTGCGAATCTCATGCGCGATACCGGCAAGCACAGCTTCGAGCACGCGCGGCGACGATGGCCTGGTCGCGGGCTTCTTGGCACCGCCCTTCTTTACCGCACTCTTCTTGGACGCGCGCTTTTCCGACGCGCGCGCAGGCCGCGCCCGGCGGCTCGGACGCTTGCGGCGCGGCTGCTTGGCGGCTTTGCGTTTGGCCATCCTCATCCCAACCTGGGGCTGAACATGGCATGGAAGCCCGCGTCAAGCGAGCCCGACCATTTGACGAATACCGGCAGCGTTAATGCCCTGTGTCCGCAGCTCGCGCAGGCCGGTCGACTGCGTCGATTTCGACAGCTTGCGGCCGTCGGCATCGAGCAGAAGGCGGTGGTGGTGATAGCGAGGCGCGGCCAAGCCGAGCAATGCCTGCAGCAGCCGGTGAACGCTGGTGGCGTGGAAGAGATCGCGCCCGCGCACCACGTCGGTGATGCCCTGCCCGGCATCGTCCACGGTGACCGCGAGGTGATAGCCGGCGGGCGCGTCCTTGCGCGCCAACACCACGTCGCCCCAAGCGGCGGGATCGGCGGCGACGATCCCGGTCTCGCCATTGGGTCCCGCGCCGCTCTCGCCCCAGCTTAGGGGACCGGCCAGCGCAAGCGCGGCAGCCATGGCGAGCCGCAGAGCATAGGGCTCACCCGCCGCCATCCGCCTCGCCCGCTCAGCGGCCGGCATGACCTTGGCGTCGCCCGGATAGAGCGGTGCGCCGTCGGGATCGCGCGGCCAGGGAGCCTGCGTTTCCCGTTGCGCCACCAGCGCGGCAATCTCGGCCCGGCTTTCAAAACTGGGATAGACAAGACCCATCGCCTCGAGCCGCGCGAGCGCAGCGCGATAGTCGGTAAAATGTTCGGACTGCCGGCGCACCGGCGTTTCCCATTCGATACCGAGCCACGCCAGATCCTCGTAGATCGCTGCCTCGTATTCCGGGCGGCAGCGCGTGGCATCGATGTCCTCGATGCGCAGCAACAGCTGGCCGCCGCTGGCGCGCGCCATGTCGGCATTGAGCAGCGCCGACAGCGCATGGCCGAGATGCAGATAGCCATTGGGGCTCGGCGCGAAGCGGAAAACGGGTGGCGACATTGCATGACCTCGCCGCAGACTCGGCGCAACCCTCTCCCCTTGTGGGAGAGGGTGGTCCCGAGCGGAGCGAGGGACCGGGTGAGGGGTATCTTCCTGCACGATAGGATGTAAAGAGACCCCTCACCCGGCACGCCCCTCGCTGACGCTCGGTGCGCGCCACCCTCTCCCACAAGGGGAGAGGGTTACGTGCCGCGTTGCAAAGCCATGACCCACTTCCTTCATACCCAGGCCGATCTTGAAGCTGCGCAGGCCCAGCTCGTCCTGGCCGATCCGCGGCTGAAGCCGGTGGCGGAGAAGGCTGGCGCCTTCAGTCTGCGCCGCCGCGAAGCCGGCTTCCCCGGACTATGCGCGATCGTCTGCGGCCAGCAGCTCTCGACCGCCAGCGCCGCGGCGATCCGCGCGCGGCTGTTTGCGGCCTTCGATCCGTTCCATCACGACGCGGTGCGGCGCGCGCGCACCGACAAGCTCAAGCGCCTCGGTCTGTCGACACCCAAGATCAAGGCGGTCCGCGAGATCGGCAAGGCGGTCGCAGAGGCGCGCATCGATCTCACCGCTGTCGGCAACATGGAGGCCGATAAAGCGCATGCCGCGCTCACCGCGCTGCACGGGGTCGGCCCATGGACGGCCGACATCTATCTCCTGTTCTGTCTCGGCCATGCCGACGCCTTTCCGGCCGGCGACCTTGCGCTGCAGGAATCGGCCCGCCTCGCCTTCGGTCTGCGCAAGCGCCCTGACGCCAAAGCGCTCAGCAAATTTGCCGAGGCTTGGCGGCCGTGGCGCGGTGTGGCGGCGCATCTGCTGTGGGCCTATTATCATGTGGTGAAGAAGCGCGAGGTTGTCCCGGTGCAGCCGGAGGGCGCGCCCAAGAAGCCCGCCAAGAAGCCAAAGACGATCAAAAAGAAAGCGGCGAAAAGGAAATCCGGAAATGGCTGAACTCGACGGCCCGCGCCTGGCGCCACGCTCCGGCGCGGCCAAGCACCTCGTCGTTTTCCTGCACGGCTATGGCGCCGACGGCAACGACCTGATCGAGATCGGCCGCGCCTGGGCCGGCCTCATGCCGGACGCCGCCTTCGTCTCGCCGCACGCGCCGCACGCGTGTGGCCAGGCGCCGGTCGGACGCGAATGGTTTCCGCTCACCTTCCGCGATCCGAACGAACGCTGGACCGGCGTGCAGATGGCAGCGCCGACGCTGAACGAATTTCTCGACGCCGAGCTGGCGCGTTACCACCTGCCGCCGTCGGCGCTGGCGTTGGTGGGCTTTTCGCAGGGGACCATGATGGCGCTGCATGTCGGCTTGCGGCGCGCCGTCGCGCCGGCGGCCATCGTCGGCTATTCCGGCATGCTGGTGTGGCCGGAGAACGTGGACCCCGAATCATTCGCCGCCGAGATCGTGAGTCGGCCGCCGGTCCTGTTGGTGCATGGCGACCAGGACGACCTCATCCCGGTCCAGGCGCTGTTCCACGCCGCGCAGGGACTGGCGGCGCTCGATGTGCCAACCGAGTGGCATATCTCGGCGGGAATCGGCCATGGCATCGACCCGGAAGGCCTGCGCCAGGGCGGGGAATTCCTGGCCCGGCGGCTGGCCGGCCAGCGGCCGCTGCATGGCGGGTAACGCCCCACATCTACTTCACAATCTTGTCACGCTGCCCTATTACTAGGCCTCAAGCTGCGTAGCGGCAGCCTCACGGAGGTGGAGGAAAGTCGCTTGAACGTGCACGTATCGCCCAGTGGTTTTCCGGCCCTGGTGCTGAACGCGGATTTTCGGCCGCTGAGCTATTATCCGCTGTCGCTGTGGTCCTGGCAGGACACCATCAAGGCGGTATTTCTCGACCGGGTGAACATCGTCGCCAATTACGACCACGCGGTCCACAGCCCGACTTTGGAAATGAAGCTGCCGAGCGTGGTCTCGCTCAAGACCTACGTGAGGCCATCGACCCACCCGGCCTTCACCCGCTTCAACGTTTTCCTGCGCGACCGCTTCGCCTGCCAATATTGCGGCACGCGCGACGACCTCACTTTCGATCATCTGATCCCGCGCTCGCGCGGCGGCCATACCACCTGGGAGAACGTGGTGGCGGCGTGCTCGCCCTGTAACCTGCGCAAGAGCAACAAGACGCCGGCCGAGGCGCATATGTGGCCGGCGCAGATGCCGTTCCAGCCGACGGTGCATCACCTGCACCGCAACGGCCGGCTGTTCCCGCCCAATTATCTGCACGAAAGCTGGCTCGACTATCTGTATTGGGATAGCGAACTGGAGCCTTAATTGGTTGTGCGACAACTCGTCGCCAAAACCGATTCTTTTTATTTCCCGGTGATTTGACCCGCATCAAAGGCGCATGGAAGCGCCTGCGCTATTCAATTATCCATAGGGCCAAGCGGGAGAAGCCGCATGAACAAGCCCATTGGAACCGGCACGGCGCGCGTGGAACAGCCGACACCGATTGTGCTCGTCCCGAAGACGGAATCATCCTCGCCACCGCGCCCGCGCTCACGCAAGCCGTGGCTGATTGGCGGCCTGCTTTCGTTGGCCGTCATCGCGGCGGTCGGCACCACCTGGTGGTATGCTGGTTCCAGCGGCACCGTGCGTTATACCACCGTACCAGTCACGCGCGGCGCGGTAACGCGCACCGTCACCGCTACTGGCACGGTCAATCCAGTGCTCACCATCATCGTCGGCAGCTACGTGTCCGGCGTCATCCAGGAGATCAATTGCGACTACAACACGCAAGTGAAGGTCGGCCAGATCTGCGCCAAGATCGATCCGCGCCCCTATCAGACGGTGGTCGACCAGAAGAAAGCCAATCTCGATCAGGCCAAGGCGCAACTGGAAAAAGACAAGGCCAACCTCGCCTATGCGCAGCTCAGCTATGAGCGCAATGTGCGGCTGGCGCAGACCAATGCGGTGTCGAAAGACGCAGTCGACAATGCCAAGGCCGCGCTCGATCAGGCCAAGGCGCAAATCGGCGTCGACGAGGCCTCCATCGAGCAGCGCGCGGCGGAGCTTGCGGCAGCGCAAGTCAATCTCGGCTATACCAACATCATCTCACCGGTGAACGGTACCGTGGTCTCACGCAACGTCACCGTCGGCCAGACCGTGGCGGCCAGCTTCCAAACCCCGACCTTGTTCCTGATCGCTACCGACCTCACCGAAATGCAGGTTGATACCAATGTCAGCGAAAGCGACATTGGCGGCATCAAGGTCGGCGACCCGGCGTTCTTTACCGTTGACGCCTTCCCCAAACGCACCTTCACCGGCAAGGTCAGCCAGGTGCGCCAATCGCCGCAGACGGTACAGAACGTCGTTACCTATGACGTGGTCGTCAGCGTCGACAATGAAGACCGCGCGCTCAAGCCGGGCATGACCGCGGCCAACCGTGTCGTCATCGACGAGCGCAAGGATGTGCTGCGGGTGCCGAGCCAGGCGCTGCGCTATGTGCCGAGCGCGCTCGCCGACACTAAAGGACAGCGCACGCGCAGCGCCGTCCAGGCGCGGGTGTTCGTGTTGCGCGACGGCGAGCCGGTGGCGGTCCCCGTCACCGCCGGTCTCGACGACGATACTTACACCGAGATCGTCAAAGGCGAGCTTGCGCCCGGCGACCGTGTCGTCATCGCCGAACGGCGCGGCAGCAACAACGGTAGCAGGGCGGCTGCGCCGCGCCTGCGCCTCTGACACGCCTTTCGGCCGGCGGATCGACCATGGCGGGACCGATCATCAAGCTGGAGCACATTTCGCGGACCTATCATGTCGGCGATGTCGACGTGCATGCGCTGCGGGATGTCAGCCTCAGCATCGAGGCCGGCGAATTCGTCGCCATCATGGGCGCCTCCGGCTCCGGCAAGTCAACGCTGATGGCGGTGATCGGCTGTCTCGACCGGCCGACCAGCGGCCGTTATTTCTTCGAAGACCATGATGTCGCACAACTGGACGAGCCTGAACGCGCGCGTCTGCGCAGCGAACGGCTCGGCTTCGAGATC
>JAKAMD010000499.1 GCA_021823875.1 Pseudomonadota bacterium
AACACCCGCGCCTCGGCCGGCGCCTGGGGGGCCAGGAGACCCACCACGATGTCCTCGAGGTCGAGCGAGCGGTCGATCTCCCTTTGAGGGGTGGCCGCCCGAAAGGCGCCCCAGAACCCGCGCAGGGCAGCCGACGATTGCGCATTCCACAGCAGCGCGAAGTGCGACAGCATCACACCCTTCGGACGGGCCGTGGTGCCGGAAGTGTAGATCAGGGTCGCGAGGTCATTCGGCGCAGCTACGTGCGGTGGAGGCGGGGCGGCGGCTGGCGCAAGGACCTCGCTCAACTTGCGCACCACAGGTGCGGATATCGGTGCGGTAAAGCAGCCCTCAATATCGCGGATCCAAACCCGTTCAAGTGACGGGAACTCCGACCGAAGCAGGGAGAGCGCCTTCCAGCGCGCTTCGGTATCGACCAGCAGCAGGCGTGCATCGGAGTGGCCAAGGATGTAGGCGTTGCTCGCGGCGGAATCGTGCGGATAGAGGCCGACCACGACCAAGCCGGCACCATGCGCGGCAAGGTCGAGGCACGCCCAGTCGATTCCATTGGGTAATAGAATCGCCACCCGGTCGCCGGGTCGCAGATTCTCGACGGCAAGCGCGGCGCGGAACCGATCGACGCGCGCGGAGATCATGCGCCAGCTGTAGTCGCACCAGCGGCCCTCTGTCGCACTGTATTCGCGGTAAGCCGAGGCCGTTGGACCGCGGCGGACACGCTCCTCGAAAAGCCCCCACAAGGTCCCCGCTTGGTGGACGGCAATGATGTCATCCACACCGATGAGATTTGAGTTTCGCTCGTCAACGGTCGTGTCCATCGCCATGAGACCCCGTCGGCAAAGGGTTCGCGCAGACACCGACGCTGTAAGATAATCGCGCCGTCAGGGCGCATTAATAGCACCCGTGGCCGCGATTTTGTTTGATCGGTGTCAACGACATGACATCGCGATGTCCTATGTTTCCAGTATGTCGGATGGGCTTGTTCGGGCAGCTCCGCCGGCAGCCGGTGCGGAGCGGGAAGGACGCGACCGCGACTTGATCGCGGTCGTCGCTGCACTCGTGCGCGAATTGCATCCACAGCGGGCGAGATTTATCGACATTGTTCCGTCCAGCCGGATCGAACGCGATCTGGGCATCGACAGCCTTGGCCGCACCGAGCTGATTCTGCGCATCGAGCGTGCTTTTCGTGTGCGGCTGCCGGCGCAGACGATAGGCCAGGCCGAGACGGTCGGCGATCTGGTGCGGGCGCTGGAACAGGCCGCACCGGCGCACGCGCGAGCGTTGCGCGGCGCACCGCCTGTTTCTGTGCTTCCAACGGTACCGGCGGCAAGCGAAGCGCATACTTTGATCGAGGTTCTCGATTGGCATGCTGCGCGCCATCCCGACCGCCTGCATCTGACCGTGTTGCAAGACGAGGCGACCATTCTCGGCACGTTAACCTATGCCGAGCTCGCGGCCAAAGCGCGCGCGGTGGCAAATGGCCTGACGGTGCGCAATGTCATGGCGGGAGACCGCGTAGCGCTGATGCTGCCGACCGGCATCGATTTTTTCGTTGCCTTCTTCGGCATCCTCTACGCCGGTGCCATCCCGGTGCCGATCTATCCGCCGATGCGGCTCTCGCAACTCGAAGATCATTTGCGCCGCCAGATCGGGATTCTACGCAATGCCGGCGTTTGTCTGTTGATCACCATGCCGGAGGGGCAACACCTTGCCGGGCTGGTCCGCGCGCAGGTGGCGAGCATGAATGCGGTCGAAAGCGTGGCCGACCTGATGCAGTCGAAACCTGTCGATCTGCCGCCGGCCGGCAATGCCGAGTCTGTTGCGCTCATCCAATACACTTCCGGCAGTACCGGCGATCCGAAAGGCGTCGTGCTCAGCCATGCCAATCTGCTCGCCAATATCCGGGCGATGGGCAGCGTTATGGATGCCAGTTCGTCTGATGTCTTCGTCAGCTGGCTGCCGCTCTATCACGATATGGGTTTGATCGGCGCCTGGCTCGGCTGTCTGCACTTTGCCGCGCCGCTTTATGTCATGTCTCCCTTGAGTTTCCTGGTGCGGCCCGAAAGTTGGCTGTGGGTCATGCACCGTTTTCGCGCGACGTTTTCTGCTTCACCAAACTTCGGCTTCGAATTGTGCATCAACAAGATTGCCGACGCCGACATTGAGGGATTGGATCTCAGTTCGTTGCGCATGGTGGCCAATGGTGCAGAACCGGTCAGCGTTCTTACCCTGCGGCGATTTATTGAGCGTTTCGGTCGTTATGGCTTCCCCGAAAAAGCAATGGCGCCGGTGTACGGGCTGGCAGAATGCGCCGTCGGATTGGCATTTCCGCCACTCGGCCGCGCCCCGGTCATCGACCAGGTCGATCGCGACCAGCTTAGCCGCCATGGGATTGCGGCGCCGGCGAGGGCCGATGATCGCAAGCCGTTGGAGATGGTCGCCTGCGGTCAACCACTTCCCGGTCACGAAATTCGCATTGTTGATGAGGCAGGTCGAGAGCTCGGCGACCGTCGCGAAGGGCGGCTCGAATTCCGCGGCCCCTCGACGACACGCGGCTATTTTGAAAACGAAGCCAAGACCCGCACGCTGTTTCACGACGGCTGGCTCGACAGCGGCGACCGCGCCTATATCGCCGGCGGCGATGTCCACATTACCGGCCGGGTGAAAGAC
>JAKAMD010000500.1 GCA_021823875.1 Pseudomonadota bacterium
ACCAGGCGGCGCTACGTGAAGCCGTCGCGCGGACGATCAAGGAGTTCTTCAAAAAGGACTACGACCCGGCCGATGTCCGCGAAGGGATCGTCGCCGCGATCTCCGTGAAGGTCGAGGAGCCGGTAAAGTTCATCGTGATGAAGGCGGACAGGGACATGACGACCAGCGTGAGCCCCGCGCCGCGGACGCCGAACTGGGTCCGGAAGCTGGTGCCGAAGAGCGCAACCGCCCCTTTGCCGCGCTCAAGGGCCTGCTCAACCAGAGCGGTGATGCCGGCGGCGATGAAGACGACGCCTGACCGCGCGACGACGCCGTGGCGACGCCGGTTCGTTAGGCACAGAAATGACTTGCGCGCGGGCCGAATCCCAGTATGTTCCGCGCCTCGTTCACATCGTGGGTTGAAGGCCCGGTGCCCAGAGGGCATAACAGGTCAAGCCCAGAGCAAACCGTTGCGCGGCGCAGCGCCGCCAGAAGCCCAGCGGGCAAGGTCCCGCCTAGATATAGAGGTCGAGACATGGCTGTCCCGCAGAACCGCGTTACCCGCTCCCGCCGCAACATGCGCCGCGCGCATGACGCGCTCGTCGCCGCCAACCCGGCGGAATGCTCGAACTGCGGCGAGTTGAAGCGTCCGCATCACGTTTGCCCCTCCTGCGGCCACTACGATCAGCGCGAAGTCGTTGCGTCGACGGTGGACGCCAGCCTGGAAGACGACGCGGCGTAATTCCGCGCCTTGGCCGCGGCTGAGCGATGCCGAACGGAACGAACAGCGCGAAGGCCGGCACGGAAAGCATTGTCATTTCCGTCGATGCGATGGGTGGTGACCGTGGCCCTGCGGCCGTGGTCGCCGGCATCGAGCAATCCGCCGCCAAGAACCCCGAAATCCGCTTCGTCCTGCATGGCGACGAGAAGCTGCTTCGGCGCCTGGTCCGTCGCCGCAAAGCGCTGGCCGGCCGTTGCGACATCCGTCATGCCCCGCGCGTGGTCACGATGGGCGACAAGCCGTCACAGGTGATGCGCCACGGCGAAGGCACCTCGATGTGGTCGGCGATCGAGAGTGTCCGCGCGGGCGAGGCCACCGTGGCCGTCTCTTGCGGCAATACCGGGGCATTGATGGCGCTGTCGATGATCAGGCTGCGCAAGATCCCCGGCATCAACCGGCCCGCCATCGCCTGCCTTTGGCCCTCGCGCAACCCCGGCGGCTTCAACGTCATGCTCGACGTCGGCGCCGACGTGAAAGCAGATGCCGAAGACCTGCGCCAATACGCGCTGATGGGCGCCTCCTATGCCCGCAATGGCCTTAACCTCGCGCGGCCACGGGTCGGCCTGCTCAATGTCGGCACCGAAGAGCACAAGGGCCGCGCCGAGATGAAGCTAGCCTCCGATCTGATCGCCGATGCGGCCGACGCCGGCATGTTCGACTACGTGGGCTTCGTCGAGGGATCCGACCTGCCCTCCGCCCGTGTAGATGTGATCGTCACGGACGGTTTTACCGGCAATATCGCGCTGAAGACCGGCGAGGGCACGGCGAAGCTGATCGGCGATTTTCTCAAGGAAGCCTTTGCCGCAACGCCATTGTCGCGCATCGCCGCCCTGCTGGCGTTGACCTCGCTGCGCCGGTTGCAAAAGCGGATCGACCCGCGACGGGTGAACGGCGGCGTGTTCCTCGGGCTGAACGGCACGGTGGTGAAATCCCACGGCGGCGCCGATGCCACCGGAATCTCGGCCGCGGTGAAGCTGGCGTTCCAGTTGGCCAAATCCGGCTTTCATCAGCGGCTTGCGGCACGGGTTGCCTCTGCCGGAACGGCACGGCAGGATGCCCCCGTCGGGGGCGATGGGAGCGGTGAGACTGAATGACAATACGCGCCGTGGTGAAAGGCGTCGGGCACTATCTGCCTGAGCGCATCGTCCCGAATTCGGAATTCGAATCCTCGCTCGACACCTCCGACGATTGGATTCGCTCGCGCACGGGCATCGAGCGCCGCCACATCGCCGCGCCGGGACAGACCACTTCGGATCTCGGCACCCGTGCTGCCCGCGCTGCTTTGGCAGATGCCGGCCTCGAGCCGAACGAGCTCGACGCGGTAATCGTGGCCACCTCGACCGCCGATCTTACCTTCCCCTCGGCCGCCACCATGGTGCAGCACGCTCTTGGGATGACGCGCGGCTTCGCCTTCGACATCCAGGCGGTTTGCGCAGGCTTCGTCTATGGCCTGGCCAACGCCAATGCGCTGATTGCCTCCGGTCAAGCCAAGCGCGTGCTGGTGATCGGCGCCGAAACCTTTTCCCGCCTGATGGACTGGACCGACCGCTCCACCTGCGTGCTGTTCGGCGATGGCGCCGGCGCGGTGGTCTTGGAGGCCGGCATTGGCGCCGGCACCGCCCAGGACCGCGGCATTCTCGCCGCCGACCTGCATTCCGACGGCACCTATCGCGACATTCTCTATGTCGATGGCGGCGTAGCCACCCAGACCACCGGCCATCTGCGGATGCACGGCAAGGAGGTATTCCGCCACGCGGTGGAGAAACTCGCCGAAACGGCCCATGCCGCGCTCGACAAGGCCGGCGTGAGCAGTGCGGACGTCGACTGGATTGTGCCGCACCAAGCCAACCTGCGCATCATCAAAGCGACGGCGCAGAAGATGGGCGTCGACATGGATCACGTGG
>JAKAMD010000501.1 GCA_021823875.1 Pseudomonadota bacterium
CCGCCTGCGCGCGCTGCAGAAACTGCGGCGCATTCTTGGCCACGCGCACCGTGTTGGTGGCCACGGCCCGCACCCGGTCCGGGTGAAACTGGCGCAGGCGCTCGCCGAAGCGCTGCAGGGTTTGCAACGCGATTTGCTGCGCGGCTTCCGACAGATACTTTTTGTCGTCCAGCCCCGCTGCCAGACGTACCGGCTCGCGCAAGGAGTCGATGGCATAGACCTGCACCCCCGCCGCACTGTCTTGCGCCCGTCCGATGAGCATGCGAAAACTGTTCGATCCAAGATCGACGGCGGCAAGGTGTTGATTGAGCAGGTTGGGCATAAGCAGCAATTGAACGTTGGTTTGATGACAGGTTTTTGAAAAATGTCATCAAGATTTCATGCTAAACCGTCATTCTCGCTCGGTTTGTTCCCGGCACTGGCAAAATGCCAGTCGCTTCTCCGCCAGAGTCATTCATGTCCCATCCCGCCACCGCACCTCGCCTGCTCAATCGTGAGCTGGGCACTCTCGAATTCAATCGCCGCGTGCTGTTTCAGGCGCTCGACGACACCAATCCCCTGCTCGAACGGTTGCGTTTTCTCAGCATCGTGTCGAGCAATATGGACGAGTTTTTTGAAACCCGCGTCGCCACCCTGCAAGACATGCTGGAAGCCGACCCGGCTTCACGCACGCCTGACGGCATGCTCGTCAGCAAAGCCCTGACCGAGATTTCCGAACGCGCCCACGCCCTGATTGCCGACCAGTACCGCGTGCTGCAACAGGCCGTGCTGCCGGCACTCGACAAGCAGGGCATCCGCCTGTACCGCCTGCCCGACTGGACCGATGCGCAGCGCGCCTGGGCGCAGCATTATTTCGAGACCGAAGTTTCGCCCCTGCTCACGCCCATCGGCCTCGATCCGGCGCATCCCTTCCCCCGCGTCATCAACAAGAACCTGGTGTTCGCCGTGCAACTCGGCGGCACCGACGCCTTCGGCCGCAATATCGAGCTGGGCGTGGTGCAAACCCCGCGCACCTTGCCCCGGATCGTGCCCCTGCCGCCGGAGTTGTGCGACGCGCGATACGGGTTCATGCTGCTGTCGTCGTGCATGCAGGCGTTTGCCGGGCAACTGTTTCCGGGACTCGAAGTGCTCGGCGTGCATCAGTTTCGCGTCACCCGCAACAGCGAACTGTTCATCGACGACGACGACATCACCAATCTGCGCGCCGCACTGCAAGGCGAATTGCGCGCCCGGCACTTCGGCGATGCGGTGCGGCTGGAAGTGGCGGCCGATTGCCCGCACGCCGTCATCGACCGCCTGCTGCGCGAAAACAATATCGTGCCGCAAGACTGCTACCGGGTGGACGGCCCGGTGAACTTGGTGCGACTACAGGAAATTCTTGACTACGTCAACGAGCCGCAACTGCTGTTCAGCCCCTATCTGCCCGCCCTGCCGCGAGACTGGCCCGGCGTGGATACCGAGATCTTCGATCGCATCCGGGCGCGCGACATCCTGCTGCACCATCCCTACGATGCCTTCGCTCCCGTGGTCGATCTGGTGAAGACGGCCGCGCGCGATCCGTTCGTGGTCGCCATCAAGCAGACCATCTACCGCACCGGCGGCAATTCCGAGCTGATGGACGCCCTCATCGAAGCGGCGCGTAATGGCAAGGAAGTCACCGTGGTGCTGGAACTGATGGCGCGGCTGGACGAAGAAACCAATATCAACTGGTCGTCGCGGCTGGAGGCGGCGGGCGCGCATGTGGTCTTTGGCGTGGTCGGCTTCAAGTGCCATGCCAAGATGCTGCTCATCGTCCGCCGCGAAGCCGCCGAAGGCACCGGCCGCAAGGTGCTGCGCATGTACGCGCATCTGGGCACCGGCAACTATCACGCCCGCACCGCGCGGCTTTACACCGACTTCGGCCTGATGACCGCCAACCCGGAAATCTGCGAGGACGCGCGCCGCGTGTTTCTGCAAATCACCGGCTCCAGCCAGGCGCAGGAACTCAGGCGGCTGTGGCAGGCCCCGTTCACCCTGCATGCCAATGTGCTGGCCGCCATCGCACGAGAGGCCGACCACGCGCGCAGCGGCAAGCCCGCGCGCGTCTGGGCGCGCATTAACGCGCTGCTCGAACCCACGGTGATCGAGGCGCTTTATGCCGCCTCGCAGGCCGGTGTGGAGGTGCGTCTGCTGGTGCGCGGCGCCTGCATGCTGCGCCCGGGCGTGGAAGGTTTGTCCGACAACATCCGGGTGCGCTCGACCATCGGCCGCTTTCTCGAACATTCGCGGGTGTTCTACTTCCACAACGGCGGCGAAGCCGAGGTCTATATCTCCTCAGCCGACTGGATGGAGCGCAATCTGCTTCGCCGGGTCGAAATCGCCGTGCCCTTGCTCGACAACAAGATCAAGGCGCAGGTCATCCGCGAGGGTCTGCGCATGCAGTGGCAACACCCGGGCAACGCCTGGGAGATGGACAGCGAGGGCAATTACCACCGTCCGCGCGGCTCACGCAGCCGCCTGAGCTGCCATCAGGTGCTGATGCACTCGCGTTTGGAACGCAAAAATTAGACGGCGTTTCAAGCGGCCTTGAGCGCGCCGTCTTTAGGTGAAACCTCCGCGGCACGTCCTGCAGAGGGTGTGCCTGCGGGGGCCAGCCGGGCGGCCGGGAAGCGCACCACAAACCG
>JAKAMD010000502.1 GCA_021823875.1 Pseudomonadota bacterium
TCGGCCGTCATGGCCGGGACTTCGATCTTGCGTTTGGAGCGGATTTGTACGGCGCCTTCGGCGGCCAGCCGGCTCAGCGCGTCGCGCACCGGCATCTGGCTAACGCCCATCTCGAGCGCCAGGCCGCGCGTGGAAAGCCCAATTCCGGGCATTATCTTACCCGTGATCATGCGCCGCCGCAGTTCGTCATAGATACTAGCGTGCAGCGCTGGCTCGGATTCGGCCAGCAAGTCTTCGGCGGTCGCGGCTTTTCCGGCGGGCTTGTTCATGGACGTGCGGGTCCGTTTGTCCCTGGGCTCCGGCTGCCGGACCTACCATGTGGCCCCGCTTTGTTCAAATCCTGGGTCCAGACAGGGCGTCGTCGTACCTTCCGGCTCAGGTCCGGGCTGCCGCCAGTGCGCGCTCCAGCCGGCCCATACCTTCTTCGATCAGCCCGTCGGACGCGGTCAGCGGCACCAGGATGCGGATGACGTTGCCGTAGACACCGCATGACAACAGGATCAACCCTTCCTTGCGTGCTTCCACCGTCACGCATTTGGTGGCGTCGGGATCGGGATCGTAGGCGCCGCGAGACTTGACGATATCGAAGCCGACCATGGCACCGGGACCGCGGATGGCGGTAATCGGCACCACGTCGTTACGCTCGGCGATGGCCTCAAGCCGTGCCTTGATCGCCCCGCCGATCACGGTGGCGCGCTCCAGCAGATTTTCCTCGTCAATAATGTCGAGCACCGCCAGCGCCGCGGCACAGGCCACCGGATTACCACCGTAGGTTCCGCCCAGGCCGCCCGGTTCTACCGCATCCATGATCGACGCACGACCGAGTACGCCGGAGAGCGGAAACCCGCCGGCCAGCGATTTGGCGATGGCGACGAGATCTGGCTCGACGCCGGAATGCTCAATGCCGAAGAGCTTGCCGGTCCGCCCAAAGCCGGTCTGCACCTCGTCGGCGATCAAGACGATACCGTGCTCGTCGCAGATTTGCCGCAGCGCTCGCAGCAGTTCCGCCGGCGCCGGGTAGAAGCCGCCTTCGCCCTGCACCGGCTCGACGATGATCGCGGCGACGCGTGACGGTTCGACGTCGGCGCGAAACAAGAGCACCAAAGCGTTCAGCGTGTCCTCGACGCTCACCCCATGCGCCGCTACCGGGAAGGGCAGGTGATAGATCTCGTTCGGTAGCGGCCCGAAGTTCCTCTTGTAGGGCAGCACTTTTCCGGTCAGCGCCATCGTTAGCATGGTGCGGCCGTGAAAACCGCCGCCGAAGGCGATTACCGCGGAGCGGCCGGTGGCCGCGCGGGCGATTTTCACCGCGTTCTCGACCGCTTCGGCGCCGGTGGTGAGAAAGATGGTCTTGGCCGGACCGCTGAATGGCGCGCGGGCATTCAGCTTTTCCGCTAGCGCAATATACGGTTCATAGGCGGTCACCTGGAAGCAGGTGTGCGTATAGAGGTCAAGCTGGCGGCGCGCCGCGGCAATCACCTTGGGATGGCGATGCCCGACGTTGAGAACCGCAATGCCGCCTGCGAAATCGATCAAGCGGTTGCCGTCGACATCCCAGAGTTCGGCGTTTTCGGCGCGCGCCGCGAAGACCGGATGAGCGACGGCGACGCCGCGCGCGACAGCCCTCTCACGACGCTGAACCAGATCGACATTTGCGGTCATATCGAATCCTCCCCGCCGAAGGCCCGGCGCCTGCCCAGGGCCAATTGCCGACAACTATTCCGTCCATATAGTGATCACAGCTTCGAGCGTTTATCGGCTGCTCGGAAAGGTCGGTGGTCCTTTTGGCGGCGCCGAAACGCTGGTCGGCCATCCGGCGTGCCGGATGAATGTGATCCCAGTTCCGTACAGATCGGTGTTTTAAACCTTTATCCATGGCGTACAAGCATGGATTCCAGTTGGACACCTGATTTTGCCCGACCATGAAACTGTGATTGCTGGAATTTTGTTCAAGCCTTGGCGCAATTTTGTGCGATCGCAGAAAACAACGTACTAGCAGGTTGTTGCGACGCAACATAATCACTTGGTCGGCGTCTGAAGAAGCCCGAATCTATCGTTGCCAGCTCAGCGAAGGCATCATACTGTCATTATGTGATCACAGTAACTTGACAAGCGTTTCTAGCGATCATTACAGTTTTGTCTGAAAGAGGGGCTTCGCAAATGACAAATATCGTTGTGTGGCGCAATTTGCTTCTGGCGTCCGCAGTCGCCACTTTGTGTGCGACGACTGCAACCGCGCAGACCGCGGGCACGTCCGCATCGAACGCCGCTGGCAGGACCGCGGCCGCGCCGGGAACGAGTTCGGAACAACTCGAAGAAGTGGTCGTCACTGCGACCCGCCGCGCCGAAGCGCTGAGCAAGGTGCCGGAAAGCATCAGCGCCTTCACCAGCGAGAAGATGGACACGCTCGACGTCAAGAATTTCTCGGATCTGGTCAAGTTCACACCGGGCGTGAACTTCGATCAGCACAGCGACAACATCTCTATCCGCGGCGTCAATTCGTCGGCCGGCGATGCGACCACCGGCATCTATATCGACGACACGCCGATCCAGCTGCGCACGCTGGGCTTCGGTTCGGACAACACCTTGCCGGCCGTATTCGATCTGCAGCGCGTGGAAGTGCTGCGCGGACCGCAAGGCACCCTGTTCGGCGCCGGCTCCG
>JAKAMD010000503.1 GCA_021823875.1 Pseudomonadota bacterium
AGGCGATCACCGGCAGCTTCTTCTCCTCCGCCAATTGGCGGATGCGGCGGAAGATCAGATGCGATTGCGCCGGCGAGCCGCCAGGCGAATTGATCATGAGCGCTACCGCGCGCGCATTGCCCACGGAGAAAGCCCGCTCCAGCGAGCGTGCGAGGCCGACCAGCGTCAGGCCTGACCGCAGAGGCGTCACCACGCCGATCGCGCCCGACAGCCGTACCACCGGCACGACCGGCGTCTCGGGGCGGAAGCGGGCCGGCAGGATCGGGCTCAGGAATTCGAGCACCGGCGTGAGGATATTCGGCATCGGTTTGGTCGCGGCGTTGGTCATACGGCGAAGTTAGGCAGCCGAGGCCGCCCAAGTCAAAGCCGGGAATCACGCCGATGTGATCCACCGCCCCTCAATTTGCCGAAATCCTAACGCTGGATACTTCTTGCACGCTTCTTGCACCGATTGGCTTGCCCCTATTCCGGTGGCGGTTTTGACAAGGGTCACGCGATGGATCCCAAACTCGCGGTTCTGTTCATGCTGATCGGTGCGGTGATCGGCCTGTCGCATCTCAACGATGCCCATCTCATCCGCATGCGGCGTCAATTCGTCCGCTTGCGCTGGCGCGATTTCGGGCCCGGCCGGCACAAATCCTAGGCAGCGCGCGCCGTCTTTCGTTTCCGATCAATTCACCCTTCCGCCAGGCTGAGGGGCTCCCCGCCACGCAGTACGGCCTCGGCCGCCGCGCTCGGCCGGCCTTGCAGATCGTTGAGGTCGAGCCGCGCCACGTCGACCGGCGCAGCCACCGCCCCTCTTACCGCACGCACCAAAACTCGAATTGCCGGCTTGTCCGGGCGCGGATGCACCGGCAGCACGGTGATGGCGCCGAAGTCCGGCGCCAGCGCCTCGCGCACCTCGTCGCGGCGATCCGCCGGCCAGATCAGGGTCAAAATACCGCCAGGCCGAAGTAGCCAAGCCGCGCTCGCCACCCATCGCCGCAACAGATCGGGCGCACCGACATGGGCCAAGCGCCGGCGGGGATCGGGCGACACGTTCTGCCGCGCCGGATCGCGAAACGGCGGGTTCATCAGCACACGGTCGAAGCCGCCAGCGGCGAGACCCGCCGCCGCCAGCGCTGAGGTACTCCCGACGTCGGCGCAGACGGCCGTGACGCGCGCGTCCAAGGCGTTCAGCCGCGCATTGCCGGTGGCCAGCGCGGCAAGCGTTGGGTCAATCTCGACCAATGTCACTTTGAGGCCTTCGACGCGGGCGGCGAGCGCGAGCCCCGCCGCCCCGACACCGGCGCCAAGCTCGACCGCATGCTCGCCGGCGCGGCCGCCGGTTGCCGCCGCCAAGAGGATCGCGTCATGGCCGACGCGGTGGCCCTTCAACGGCTGACGCAGCCGCAAGCGGCCGCCGAGCACGGCGTCCACGCTGGTATCGCGCTCCTGGTCAGCGATCATCATTTGCGGTCATCATTTACGCATCGGGGCGCAATTCATGCGCCAGCCCGGCGTCAGTGAGCAGACGCCGCGCGGGCGCCACGTCGTCGTCCGCCACCAGTACGCGGCGCGGCAGAATGCCAAGCGAACCTTCCAGCACGCTCATGTTCTGATCGAGCACCACGTAATGGATGCGGGCGCCGTCGAGCAGTGCGCCGATTGCCGAGACCAAGACGGCATTGTTGGTGCGGACCAGTTCGCGCAATGGTTTAAGTCCTACTCTCTATGATTGTACCCTGGCCACGTCCACACGTGTGTTGGCTTGCGGATACCCCCGCCCCGTTGTAGCAAACGACGCCGTCGCCCCCTTGCCGGGACCCGCGATGGCAACCCCGAGCGATCGCCCAAGCGCGAGCAAAATGGCATTCGCCTCCCGGGGATCTCTCTTGTTGAGCCTGCATCGCAAGGATACGTGAAACCATCGCTCTTGCCGCGTCAACACAGCGTTTCTATGCTTGCTCGTTGGCACTACCCCGGAGAAGATTTTGGCCGTCGTCCTCCCCTTTGAAAGCCCGCGCACCGGTTCGCTGGAGCGCCTGAACCAACTGGTGGCGGCGGACATGGAGCGGGTCAACGCGGCCATCCTGGCGCGCACCGGCTCCGAGGTCGTGATGATCCCGGAGGTGGCCAACCATCTGATCGAGTCGGGCGGCAAGCGGCTCAGGCCCATGCTGGTTTTGGCCATGGCCAAGCTCGCCGGGTACGTCGGCGACGGCCATATCAAGCTCGCCGCCGCGGTGGAGTTCATGCACACCGCGACACTGTTGCACGACGACGTGGTCGACGAGAGCGACATGCGCCGCGGCAAGCTCGCCGCCCGCATGCTGTGGGGCAACGAGGCGAGCGTGCTGGTCGGCGATTTCCTGCTCGGACAGGCCTTCAAGATGATGGTGGAGGTCGGCAATCTACACGCGCTCGACATCCTGTCGTCCGCCGCCGCGGTGATCGCGGAGGGCGAAGTCATGCAACTCGGTGCCGCCAAGAACATGGCGACCAACGAGGACGAATATCTGGCGGTGATCCGCGCCAAGACCGCCGAACTGTTCGCCGCGGCCTGCGAAGTGGGTCCGGCGCTCGCCAACAAGGACAAGGCGGAACTCGCGGCCTGCCGCTCGTTCGGGATGAATATCGGTATCGCCTTCCAGCTGATCGACGACGCGCTCGACTATGGC
>JAKAMD010000074.1 GCA_021823875.1 Pseudomonadota bacterium
CGGCATGCGGCCGTTCGAAGCGGCGCTGAAAGGCTCGCGCGAGATCGGCTTCACCATCATTTCGATCACTTTCTCGCTGATCGCGGTGTTCATCCCGGTGCTGCTGATGGGCGGCATGGTCGGCCGGGTATTCCGCGAGTTTGCCGTCTCGGTGTCGATCGCGATCGTCATTTCCGGATTCGTGTCGCTGACGCTCACGCCGATGCTGTGCGCGCGCGTGCTGAAGGGGCATCACGGCGAGGAGAAGCAGAACTTCGTTCTGGCGGCCTTCGAGAGCCTGTTCGAGCGCATGCTGCGCATCTATCGGTGGACGCTCGATCGGGTGCTTGCCTATCGGGCAATCATGCTGGTGGTGACGCTCGCCACCATCGCCGGCACGATCTGGCTCTATATCGTGGTGCCGAAGGGCTTCTTCCCGGTGGAAGATACCGGCTATGTGATCGGTATCACCGAGGGCAATACCGACATCGCGTTCCCGGCCATGGCGGAGCTGCAGCGCAAGGTCGCCGACATCGTGCGCAAGGACAAAGCGGTCGCCTATGTCAATTCCACGGTCGGCGCCGGTGGACCCAACACGCTCGGCAACAGCGGGCGCATGCTGGTGGCGCTCAAGCCGCAAGAGGAGCGGGAAAAGCTTCCGGTGGTGCTCGGCCGTTTGCGGCGCGAAGCCAACATCATTCCGGGCATCGAAATCTTCTTCCAGCCGATCCAGAACATCAATCTGGGCGGCAAGCTGTCCAAGAGCCAGTATCAATATACGCTGCAGTCGAACGACACCGAGGCGCTTTATCGGGCGGCGCCCCAGATGCGCGACAAGATGGCGAGGCTTCCGGCGCTGCGCGACGTCACCACCGATCTCTACATCAAGAATCCGCAGGTCACCGTCGAGGTCGACCGCGAGAAGGCGGCGGTCTATGGCGTGACCGTCGAACAAGTGCGCCAGACGCTCTACGACGCCTTTGGCTCGCGCCAGGTCGCCACCATCTACACGCCGGCCAACGACTATCAGGTGATCCTGGAAAGCAAGCCGGAATTCCAGCAGAGCCCGGACGATCTCGACAAGGTCTACGTCAAGACCTCGGCCGGCACGATGGTGCCGCTGTCGGCGGTCACCCATTTCGTGCGCACGGTCGGGCCCTTGCAGGTCAACCATCAGGGCCAGCAGCCCGCGGTCACCATCTCGTTCAATCTGGCGCCCGGCTATTCGCTCGGGCAGGCGGTTGATGCGATCCAGAATCTGGAGCGCGAGGAGCGCCTGCCGGCCTCCATCAACACCGGCTTCCAAGGCACCGCGCAGGTGTTCCGGGATTCATTGCGCGGGCAGGGCATCCTGATCTTGGCGGCGATCTTCGCGGCCTATGTGGTGCTCGGCATCTTGTATGAGAGCTTCATCCATCCGATCACCATCATTTCCGGCCTGCCGTCGGCCGGCATCGGCGCAATCCTGACGCTGATGCTGTTCAAGATGGATTTGTCGGTGATCGCCATGATCGGCATCGTCATGCTGGTCGGCATCGTCAAGAAGAACGCGATCATGATGATCGACTTCGCCATCGAGCGCCGCCGTGTCGGCCTGTCGGCGGAAGCCGCCATCCGCGAGGCGGCGAGCTTGCGCTTCCGCCCGATCATGATGACGACTTTCGCGGCCATCTTCGGCACACTGCCGATCGCGCTCGGCACCGGCGCCGGCGCCGAACTGCGCCAGCCGCTCGGCGTTGCCGTGGTCGGCGGCCTGGTGCTGTCGCAGTTGCTGACGCTCTACATCACGCCGGTGATCTACGTCTACCTCGACCGCTTCGACCGGATGATCAAGCGCCGCATCGAGCCGCAGCTCGAGGAAGTGCCCGAGGCCCCGACGGCGGTGGCGGCGGAGTAGGGCTCCCATAGCCCTGTCATTCCGGGGCGCGGCCGAAGGCCGCGAACCCGGAATCCAGAGCCGATTTTCTCAATATGTTTCTGGATTCCGGGATCGCTCGCCATAGCGCGTAAACGCGCTTATGGCTCGCGCCCCGGAATGACGGGAAGAACTACAGCGCGAAGCTGGTGCCGCAGCCGCAGGAGGCGGTGGCGTTCGGGTTCTTCACCTTGAACGAGGCGCCGATCAGGTCCTCGACGAAATCGATCTCGGAGCCGGCCATATATTGCTGCGAGACCGGATCGATCAGCACGGTGGCGCCCTCGCGCGCGATCACCAGGTCGTCGTCGGCGCGCGTCTGGTCCATGCCGAACTTGTACTGGAAGCCGGAGCAGCCGCCGCCTTCCACCGAAACGCGCAGCATAGTACCGGCCGGCTCGGCTTTCAGGATTTCGCCGATGCGGCGCGCCGCCCGTTCGCTGACCGTGATTGCACTATCGCCCATTTCCCTCGGCCTCTTGTCGGTTTGCATGTTCTCGTCCGAAAACCGGCACCCATCCCCGATCGAATCGGGGAAGGGCCTATTCGGGATCATGCGGCTATTGGCAGGACCGTCCCGGACAAGGTAAGTGCGTCGGTCAGCAGATTCAATGCCAGCCGGGCAGGGGCCATGGCGATCGAAACTCTCATCGCGCGTGCGCCCTATGCGGCCGTTCCCGGCCAGAGCCGCGGCCGCCGCTTCGTGGAACCCACGAGCCCGTCGCGCAACGATTTCCGGCGCGATTGCGACCGGATCATCCATTCGACCGCCTTCCGCCGGCTAGCCCACAAGACGCAGGTATTCGTCTATCACGAGGGCGACCATTATCGCACACGGCTCACCCACACGCTTGAAGTGGTGCAGATCGCCCGCTCGCTCGCCCGCGCGCTCGGCCTCGACGAGGACCTCGCCGAAGCGGTGGCGCTGGCCCACGACCTCGGCCATCCGCCCTTCGGCCATGCCGGCGAGCGCGCGCTCGATCAATGCCTCGCGGACTTCGGCGGGTTTGACCACAACGCCCAGGCGCTCAAGATCGTCACCGCGCTGGAGCGCCGCTACGCCCAGTTCGACGGGCTCAACCTGAGCTGGGAAACGCTGGAAGGGCTGGTCAAGCACAACGGACCGCTGATCGCCCGCGACGGCACGCCGACCGGCCGCTATCGCGAACACGGCGTGCCGGAGCCGATCCTGGCCTATGCGCGCATCCAGGACCTCGAACTGTGGTCGCAGGCGAGTGCCGAGGCGCAGGTCGCCGCGCTGGCCGACGACATCGCTTATGATGCCCACGACATCGACGATGGCTTGCGCGCCGATCTGTTCACGCTTGACGATATCGCGTCGGTCGCGATGGTCCGCGCCATTGTCGGCGAAATCGACGTGGCCCATCCCGGGCTCGATGCCGGCCGGCGCACGCACGAATGCGTGCGCCGGATCATCACGCGCATGATCGAGGATGCGACCGAAGAAAGCGGCCGGCGCTTCGCCGCGCTCAAGCCGCGCTCGGCCGCCGACGTGCGCAACGCCGATGCGGCGATGGTTGGCCTTTCGCCGGCCATGGCCAAGGCCGACGCCGATATCAAGGGCTTCCTTTATTCGCGCATGTACCGGCACGCGCGGGTGATGCGCGTGATGCGCGAGGCGGAAGGCGTGGTGCGCGACCTGTTCGCGCATTATGTGGCGATGCCGTCCGATCTGCCCGATGAGTGGGGCGAAGGTATTGCAACCGGCGATGAAGCCACGCGCAAGCGCCGCATTGCCGACTATATCGCCGGCATGACCGACCGCTACGCATTGATCGAGCACGCGCGCTTCTTTCCCAACACGCCGCAATTGGCGTGAACGCGCGCAAAGCGCATTCCAGATAAAAACATTGCGCCGTCCGGCCGTGCCGCAAGATTGATCGCCATCTTCGATTGGCGACGCCCTTAAGCGCGGCGCATTTGCGCAAAGTTTTACGATTGTTCGCGTCGTGCATTTTACCCGGCCTTTAAGGGCTGGTGGCAACGTTTTCACGTAGCAACGATGTACAAACACTTCGGTTAAATATGGAAACAAAGTTTCCGCAATTGATCGATCTGCTTCGCCGGTTCCGCGCTGACCAGCGCGGCAACATCGGCATTATGTTTGCCTTCGCGATGCTGCCGATCGTGGCGTTTGTCGGCGCGGCGGTCGACTACAGCCGGGGAAACGCGGTCAGAGTGGAGATGCAGAGCGCGCTCGATTCCGTCGGGCTGATGCTGTACCGCACGGCGCCGTCGATGAGTCCCACTGATTTGCAGACGGCCGCACAAAACTATCTCAACGCCACATTTGCGAAGAAATACGGGACCAGCAACGTTCAGGTCAGCGCGACTTATTCAAATCTTGGCGGCTCGCACGTCGTCGTGAACGCTTCCGCCCAGGTGCCGACGACCTTCATGGAGATGTTCGGCTACCAGAACATGACGGTCTCCTCGTCGACGACCGCCAAATGGGGCTATCAGCGGCTGCGCGTCGCGCTCGTGCTCGACAATACCGGCTCGATGTCGCAAAGCGGCAAGATGACCGCGCTGAAGACCGCGACCAACAATCTGCTGACCCAGCTGCAAGGCGCCGCCTCCGTCGACGGCGACGTCTATGTGTCGATCGTTCCCTTCGTCAAAGATGTCAATCTCGATCCGGCCAATTACGCATCATATTGGATCGACTGGACCGATTGGAACACCAAGAACGGAACCTGCAGCAATACTTATTATAGATCGCAGAGTTCATGCACGTCCCACTCCGGAACCTGGACCGCCGCCAATCACAACACGTGGAACGGCTGCGTGGTCGACCGCGGCAACTCGAGCGGGCCGAGCACGGACAATTACGACACCAACGTGGTGGCGCCGACCACCAGCATCACGGCGACGCTGTTTTCGGCCGAGCAATATTCTTCCTGCCCGCAGGCGGCGATGGGTCTGAGTTACGATTGGACGACGATGAGCAATCTCGTCACCAACATGTCGCCTGCCGGCAATACCAACCAGGCGATCGGTTTGGCGCTCGGCTGGATGTCGCTGGTCGGCGGCGGTCCGTTCACCGCGCCGCCGATGGATCCGAACTACAAATATCAGCAGGTCATCATCCTGCTGACCGACGGTCTGAACACGCAGGACCGCTGGTACAGCTATCAATCGCAGATCGATGCGCGTCAGCAGATGACCTGCGACAACATCAAGGCGGCGAATATCACGCTCTACACCATCCAGGTCGACACGGATGGCGCACCAACCTCGACGCTGTTGGAGAATTGCGCCAGCAGCTCGTCCGGTACCACCGACCACTTCTTTCTGCTGACCTCGGCCGACCAGATCGTGACGACCTTCAACCAGATCGGCACCAATCTCACCAAACTCTTTATCTCGAAGTGAGCGGCGCCGGCGCGTTCGCGTCAGGATGCCGGCCGCGCCGTGCGCTGCGCGACGACCATGTAGTGCTCCGGCGTTTGCCGGCGCGTGTCGCGCACCGTCAGGCCGGCCTCTTTGCACCACGCCTCGATCTGCGCCGGTGAGATGCGGTGATCGCGCGGCGGTCCCTTCTCGCACGGGCCGTCGGGGTGGAATTCGCCGATCACCACCGGCGCGCCGGCCGGCAGGCAGCGCGCGACGCTGCGCAGCACGCCCGCCGGGTCGTCGGTGTGATGCAGCACCATGGTGACGAGCGCCGCGTCGGCCGTGACGCTGCCGGGCGCAAGCGTGGCCGCGTCGCCGACAATGCGTTCGATCTGCCGCACGCCGCGCTCGCGCTGCAGCTGTTCGAGATAGCCGAGCGCGTCGGCGGAGCGATCGAGCGCATAGACGAGGCCGTCCGGTCCGACCCGTTCGGCCAGCGCGAAGCTGACATAGCCAGGGCCCGCCCCGATATCGAGCACGCGGTCGCCGGGCTTGAGCTGCAGGGCGTCGATCCAGGCGGCCATCAGACCGGCACGCTGCGCCTGTCGCGCGTACACCTCGTCCCACGTCAGATGGCTGAGGTCCTTGCGGTAGGGCTGGTCCATGGCGGGTGTCTCACAAACCAAATTGCATGAGCGACCAGCCGGCCAGCCCGAGCGTCAGCACGATGGAGAGCGCGCCGGTGATGCGCATCGCCAAGGGGCGGCGCGGCCGCGTGATCTGATAGGCAATCACCGCGGCAATCACGACCGACATGAGCAGCATGGTGTCGCGCACGAGCGGCATCTTGGTCATCAGGCTCATGCCGACATTGCTGAGCCCGACCGCGAACAAGAACATCATGAGATTGTGGTGCTGGGTGCCCAGAAAGGCGAGCGCCACCGCCCCCACGGAAAGAAACCATTCGCGCCGCATGTTCGTGACCCTCTGCATCGTGAGCTTTGCCGCCAAACCTTTGCTACCAAGTGCGCGCCGGCCATGGCATCGCGCGGGCTGCTTGCTGGTGCGACCCGACGCCAAGCTAGCCCGACGGCGCCCTTTGTCCTATGATCTGGATCATAGGCCAGCCGGCCGCACCGGCGGCCGCCGACCGGACAAGGCGCATGAAATCAGCCGAAAAAGGGGCGGATTGGCTGTCGGGGTCGGTGCGCGCCGCCGCCGTCGAGCGCCGGCTCAAGCCCGGCCAGGCGCTGTTTCATGCCGGCGGCAAGACGAGCGGCTTCTATGAGGTGGTCAGCGGCACGGTGCGCATGGTGCGGGTCGACCGCAGCGGCCGCGAGGCGGTGCTGCAGGTCGCCTCCGCCGGCGACACCCTGGCGGAAGCCTCGTTGTTTTCGCCGGCCTATCATTGCGACGCGGTTGCGGCGACCGAGGCGGTGGTGCGGCTCTATCCGAAATCCGCGCTGTTGGCCGCACTGGAACACGATCCGGCGACGGCCAAGGCGTTCGCCGCCCGGCTCGCGCGCCAGGTGATGACGCTGCGCACGCGGCTGGAACGGCGCAACATCCATTCGGCGCGCGACCGCGTGCGGCACTACCTGACCATCAATGCCGGCGCCGACGGGGCCACGGTCGTGCTGCCGGGAACGCTGAAGGATCTCGCCGCCGATCTCGGCCTGACGCACGAAGCGCTGTACCGGACGCTTGCCCGCATGGCGGCTGAGGGCGAGATCACGCGCGCGGGTACGGTGATCAAGCTTAAGCGCGCGGGATGATCGGTGGGCAAGGCGTCTCGTTTGTTAAATGCCGCCGCCCGATGACGTTGTCCACCTTGCAGTCGTCATTGCGCCGTGCCAGCGTGCGTTCCGACATTCGGCAAACGGCCTTGGGCACCTCGCGTGAAAAGAAGCCGGCGCCAATTGTTGCGACAGGGAGGCCTATGGCGAGCGATCCGCATCACCGGCTGATGCCGCTGTTGCCGCGCCTTTATGCCTTCGCCCGCACCATGCTGGGCGATCAGGATGCGGCGCGCGATCTCGTGCAGGAAGCCGCCACGCGCGCGCTGGCCGCGCGCCGCGTGCCGGAGGATGCGCCGGCCTATCGCGCCTGGATGTTCCAGATCGTGCGCAACGCCGCGCTCGACGAACTGCGCCGCCGCCGGCTGCCGCCGGCGGAGGATCATCCGCCGGTCGATCTCTGGCGGTTCGACGAAGGATGCATCGCCAAGATCACGGTCGAGCAGGGGCTGGCCACGCTGCCGCAACCGCATCGCGAAATTATCTCCTTGATCGATATCGCCGGCTTCAGTTACGGAGAGGCCGCCGAAGTTCTCAATGTTCCCGTCGGCACGATCATGAGCCGCGTCGCGCGCGCGCGCAGTGCGCTGCTGGCGGCGATCGAAGCGAGCAGCGTCCGACCCTTGAAGTCCCGTCATGGCTAGCAGCGATTCGAAACAGGACGACCTGATGCGGCTCAACGCCTTGGTCGACGGCGAATTGCCGCCGGCCGACAGCGCCGAACTCGCCGCGCGTCTGGCGGTCGATCGTGATCTGGCGCGCGCCTACGCCACGCTGGCGCAGCTGAAGGCGACCGTCGGAGAGATTGACGAGACGGTGCCGGCCATCGTGCTGCCGCCGGGCCGCCGCCGCATGGGCTGGCGCGTGCCGGCCATCGCCGCCTGCGTCGCCGTACTGATCGGCCTGGGTGTTCTCGCCGGAAGCGAATTTCTGTCCGGCAATCAGGACGAGGTCGCCGAAGGACCGACGGCGATCACGCTCGCCGCATTGCCGGCGGGCACGAGCATTCCGCGCCTGGACGCCGCCGGCCTCAAGCTGGTGGGGCTCGCGATCGATCCGGGCAAGGTGCCGCTGTTCACGGCGACCTATCGGGGGCCGCACGGCTGCCGCCTCGACCTGCGCGCCTGGCACATCGGAGCCGCCGCCCCGGCGCTGATCGGCACCAGCCGGCAGCGGTGGCAGATCGGCGATCTGACCTATGAACTGGTAGCACACGGCATGCCGTCGTGGCGTTTCGCGCTGATCGCCGACGCGGCCGAGCAGCAGACCCGGCTCAATGCCAACCCCGACCGGATCGCGTGGCGGTTGCGGCAGGCCGCCATCGGGGCGCCGCCCTGTCTCGGCTGATCCGGACCGATGGAATAAATCACCGGCCTCATTCGTTTTCTCTGTTCTACGGTTTCGTGACGAGGGTCGCGGAATCCAACGCCGCCGCAAGCGGCTATCTAGGGAGAAAACGAATGCTCACGATGAATCGCCGACGATTCCTCGGCACCTCGGCCGCCGCCGGGGCGGCATTGGTCGGGGGATTGGGCCGGCTGCCCACGGCCGAAGCGGCCTCCGCCGCCTCGCAGCTCACCCCGGGCGTGCCGAGCGGGATCGCCAGCTACGTCACCATGGGGACCCTGCCGGGCAAGAAGCCGCTGATCCAGCTGTCGGACCGGCCGCCGAACTACGAGGCGCCGCTCGAATATTTCCGCACCGCGATCACGCCGAACAACGAGTTCTTCGTGCGCTACCACCTGGCGGGCATTCCCGAGGACATCAAGGCCGAGACCTATCGGCTCAAGGTGGGCGGCGAGGGCGCCAACGGTCCGATCGAGCTGACCCTCGACGACATCAAGAAATTGCCGGCCATCGAAGTGACCGCGGTCAACCAGTGCTCTGGCAACCGGCGTGGACTATCCACACCGCACGTGGCCGGCGTCGAATGGGGCTATGGCGCGATGGGCTGCGCGCGCTGGAAGGGTGCGCGGCTGAAGGACATCCTCGCCAAGGCCGGGATCAAGAAGGAGACGATCGAAATCTCCTTCAATGGAGCCGAGGGCCCGGTGGTCGAGAAGACCCCGGATTTCATCAAGAGTCTCCCGACCTGGAAGGCGATGGATGAGAACACCATTGTCGCCTACGAGATGAACGGAGCGCCGCTGCCGTATTTCAACGGCTTTCCGGCTCGTCTGATCGTGCCCGGCTGGACCGGCACCTATTGGATGAAGCATCTCGTCGAGGTGAATGCGCTGACCAAGCCGCAAGGCGGTTTCTGGATGAAACCGGCCTACCGCATTCCGGTCGGGGAATTCCCGGTGGTGGCGCGCTTCCTTACCCAGGAGGACGCCACCTCGACGCCGATCACCGAGATCGTGGTGAATTCGCTGATCACCAGTCACCGCGACGGCGCCAAGGTCAAACGCGGCAAGGTCACGGTCAGCGGCCTCGCCTGGGACGGCGGCTACGGCATCCGCACGGTCGATGTCTCGACCGACGGCGGCAAGACGTGGGTGTCGGCCAAGCTCGGCCAGGACCACGGCCGCTTCGCCTTCCGGCCCTGGAGCTTCGAGCTCAATGCCAAACACGGCAAGAACACCGTGATGGTCAACGCCACCAACCGGATCGGGCAGACGCAGACCGCCAAGCTGCTGTTCAACGGCGCCGGCTACCACAACAATGTGATGCAAAGCATCACGCTCGTCGCCTGAGGGAGGGCAGCACCATGCGAAAACTCGTTATTGTTTCCGTTGCCGTCCTGATGGCCGGCGCTGCGCTCGCCGACGAGCAGGTGATCAACCTGAAGAAGGCGCCCGGCGTCGACAAGGTCGAAGGCAATTGCGGCGCTTGTCACAGCCTCGCCTATATCCCGATGAACTCGCCGTACTTGAAACCGGCGCAGTGGTCGGCCGAGGTCGACAAGATGATCAAGGTCATGGGCGCGCCGATCGATGCGGCCGACGCGCAGGCGATCAAGGATTATCTGGCGAAGAACTACGGCGGCTGACCGGCCGCCGAAAACTGGAATCCGGCCCCGTCCGCGCGGCGGGGCCGTTTTTTTATGCCGTGGGAAAATCAGTGAAGACGGTGGACGGAACGCGACAAAAAAATCGCCCCCGGGAGGTTTCGGGGGCGATTTAAGTGTGGAGAATATCCAGCATGCTCGTCACTGGATGCGCGCAAAATACCGATGTTGCTGAAGGGCGCCCGTAAAATGGTCATAACTTCGTCGCGCGCCGGCGACAAAAACGGATAGCGCCGCGGAAGCGCGGTCGTTGCGCGGCGTTCCGGCCACCTCCGCTGGGCCGCGAGGGGCGAGCCACCGATACCAGGAAACCGCCCGGCGCCTTGACCTCGATCAAATGCTGCTCGGAAACCGGCCTTATATGGTGAAACCCATGTCCGTTTCCGCTCGGGCGGCCCAGGGGCCGTCGCCGCTCAAAAATCTATTGCAGAACGTGCCCGGCCTGTTGCTGGCGCCGGTGCCACTTGCCGTGCTGCAGCCCATCTTCGACCGCATCGCGGTGCACGTGGCCGAATCCCGGCCGCAACTGTTCAATCGGCTCGGTAGTAGCGTCGGCAAGCGCTTCCTGATCGACCCGACCGACCTGCCGTTCGTGCTGGTGCTCACGCCCAAGCCGGAGCGCCCGCATCTGGTGGCCTATCGCCGTTACGAGAAGCCGGCCCACGACGCGGCCATCGCCGGCAAATTCTTCAACCTGCTCGACATGATCGACGGCTCGCTCGACGGCGATGCTTTGTTCTTCTCGCGCGACTTGCAGGTTTCCGGCGATACCGAGGCGGTGGTGGCGCTGCGCAATGCGCTCGACGATTTCGAAGGTTCGGCGCTCGACAGCGTGGTGGCGAGCTTCGGTCCGCTCAAAGCGCCGGCGAGCTTGGCGTTGCAGGGCCTGCGCGCGGTACGAGGGAGATAATTGATGGCTGAGGCCAATGGCTACACGCGGACGGAGCTGGTCTGCCCGGCCGGCACGCCGGCCGGTTTACGCACCGCCGTCGATGCCGGCGCGGACGCGGTCTATTGCGGCCTGCAGAACGAGACCAATGCGCGCAATTTCCCCGGGTTGAATTTCACGCCGGACGAGGTCGCCGAGTCGGTGCAATATGCGCACGCGCGCCAATCCAAGGTGCTGCTCGCGGTCAACACGTTTCCGGCGGCCGGCCAGTTCGACAAATGGCGCGAGGCGGTCGATGTCGCCGTGCGCAGCCAAGTCGATGCGGTGATCGTCGCCGATCTCGGCGTCGCTGATTATGCCGCGCGCACCTATCCCGATCTGCGGCTGCACCTCTCGGTGCAGGCCGGCGCCTCGTCGCCCGAGGCGATCCGCTTTTATTGTTCCGAGTTCGGCGTCAAGCGCGTGGTGTTGCCGCGCATGCTGACGGTGCCGGAGATCGCCGATCTGCACCGGCAAATCCCCTGCGAGATCGAGGCTTTCATCTTCGGCAACATCGGCATGATGGCGGAAGGCCGCTGCAGCCTTTCGAGTTACGTCACCGGCT
>JAKAMD010000075.1 GCA_021823875.1 Pseudomonadota bacterium
CTTGATCATGCCGTGGCGTTTGCCGGACTGCTGGTATTTCACCTTGCCAGTGCCGGTAATCTTGAAGCGCTTTTTAGCGCCCGACTTGGTCTTCATCTTGGGCATTTGGCTCTCCATAACGGCCTTAGGCATAGAGCCCGTTCGGCCGAAAAAGCTCGCGCGAAGCCTCGGGGCTTCGGGAGCCGGTGCTCGGGATTGAGCGAAAGTCGCCGCCACGGCAGCCCTAACCGGCCGGGCAGCGAGAAGGTGGCGTTATGGCAGAGGCGCTGGCTGTTGACAACTGACTGCATGGCTGGCCCGCGCTGCTCGAAACGGGCAAATCGCCGCCAAATGCGCCTGAATTGGCAGTAATCGAGGCAATTCGGGCAGAATTCGCAGGCCAGTAAGATTGCGATCGACAGTAAATTAGGTAATTTAAAAGCTATATAACCAAATTTGCGCAGGAAAACCCAGAAAAAATGACCGGGCTGGAGGCTATTTATATGAACAAGGCAGCGAGCTATGCTACGCTTAAATAATAAAAAATGGGTTTATTTCATCTCTATATTTAAACTGATCATAGGAAATACTTATAATATTTTGGGCAACTGGACTATATCATCCCGCATCTGGCCCAGCCGATCTTGACCAGCTGGTCCGCGCCCGCCGCGCGCGTGCCGAGCGTCGCCGTCGCTAAGGGCCGACCCCGCGGATAGGCGCGCCAAGATTGGCCGAAACCCAAAACGCAGCCGCCCGCGACATCGCGGGCGGTTGTTTCATCTTATGCAGCGGAGCAGCGTGTTCAGCGCGGCGCCAGCAGCATCACCATCTGGCGGCCTTCGAAGCGCGGTTCCGATTCGACCTTGGCGAACGACCCGATGTCTTCCTTCACGCGGTTGAGCAGCTGATAGCCGAGCTCCTGGTGCGCCATTTCGCGCCCGCGGAAGCGCAAGGTGATCTTGACCTTGTCGCCCTCTTCGAAGAAGCGCTTCATCGCGCGCATCTTCACGTCGTAATCGTGGTCGTCGATCATCGGCCGGAGCTTGATCTCCTTGATCTCGACGACGTGTTGTTTTTTGCGCGCCTCGGCCGCCTTCTTCTGCGCCTGGAATTTGTATTTGCCGTAATCCAGGATCTTGCAGACCGGCGGAGAGGAATTGGGGGCGATCTCTACGAGATCAAGCCCGGCCGCCTCGGCGAGCCCGAGTGCGGTTTGGATATCAACGGCGCCTTTGTTCTCGCCGCTGGCATCGATCAGCTGTACCTCGCGGACGCGGATCTCCTCGTTGATGCGCGGGCCGTCCTTAGCGACGGGCAGCGCGGACTTCATCGGACGACGAATGGCTATCTTCTCCTCATACTGTTGCTGACTGTTCGG
The DNA here is from genome assembly GCA_021823875.1 of Pseudomonadota bacterium. Lineage (GTDB taxonomy): Bacteria > Pseudomonadota > Alphaproteobacteria > Rhizobiales > Xanthobacteraceae > Pseudolabrys. The sequence continues at coordinate 1,358 of JAKAMD010000075.1, forward strand.
GGCGTCCCGCAGGGCGCCCCGGACGGTGAAAGATTGGTAGAAACCACGAAGAAGTCAACGCGGTTCAGCACATCGTCGTGCCGAAAACGTCCAAAAATTCACTTAAATTGTTTGATTCCCTTGAGTTTCATCAAGCCTGCGGCATCTGATCCGGGGGATTTGCGCGTCCGGTCACATCGCCATAAAGCCTCAGCGCCTGCCCGGCGACCACCTCCCTGTTGAAATGGCCGAGCACCCAGTCGCGGCCGCGCGCGCCCATGGCGCGGCGGGTCAATTCCGGCATGGAGAACAACCGCAAGAGGCTCGCCGCCAGGGCGGCGTCGTCACCGGCGGGGAAGCGCAAGCCGGTAATGCGGCTTTCCGGCACCGCCGGCGGGGTCAGCACCACTTCCGGTCCCGCGGCGAGGTCGGAGACGATCACCGGCCGGCCCATGGCCTGTGCCTCCAGGATCGCTCGTTGCAGGCCTTCCGGCTGTACCGCTGCCGAGATCACGGCGGCTGCGGCTGCATAGGCAGCCGGCATGTCGGCGACCGGCGTCGCCATGCGGATCACGTCCATGGTCCCGGTCGCCAGCACCAGGTCCCACAGTTCGCCGGTATAGTGGGTATGGCCGCGGTCCTCGCCGACGAAGACGCAGAGGAAGTCTTTCATCCCCATGTCTTTGAGACGCTGCACCGCGCGCACCATGACGTGATGGCCCTTGCGGCGCAGGATGCGGCCGGTGACCAGGATCACTTTGGTGTCGCGTTTGACGCCCCAAGTTTCGCGCACCGCCTCCACCCGCTCGCGCGTGACTACGGCGGGATCGAAGCGTTCGAGATCAACGCTCATCGGCACTACCGCGATGCGCTCCCAAGCCGTGCCGTAACGGTCATGGATCAATTGCGCAATCTGTTCGCTCACCGCCACCACGCGGTCGCCGCGCGCCATGATGCCGTTGTAGTGGTGTTTGAACAGGTTCTGTTCGCGGAAACCCTTGTACCAGCCCGCGACAAACGGCACGCGGGCGAATCGTGCGGCGAGACAGCCGCTCCAGGCGGCGGCACGGCCGAGTGCGTGAATAACGTCGCAGCGCCGCTCGCGTACCAGCCGCGTCAGCACGCGCGCGTTGCGCAAGACCGTGACCGGATTGTTGCTGGCGACGTCAAGGGCGACGAACTCGCCACCCGCCGCGGTCACGTCGGCGACCAGCCGTCCGGCGCGCGAGGCCACGGTGACCCGGCCGCCGCTGCCGCAGATGATGCGCGTGAGTTCGACCGCGCCGGCATCCGCAGCGCCGCTGTCGAGGCTGGGAACCACGATCAACACGTTGATCGGCGCATGCGCGGCGTTGACCTGACCGCTCGCGCGGGCTGCGGTCTCAGCGTGCGCCGTGGCGTTGTGGTCGACTGCCGGCATTTCCGTCGCCGGTAAACTCGACATGACGTCACCAACCTCGAACGTTCGATCGCCGGTCAGTCCGGGGATCACGTGGCACAATCGACTACAACGTCACGCTATTCAGGCGCCTGCGCGTCGTATTTTCGCCCGACCTTCGCATCGCCCGGGGCGCACTCTTGTACTTTCGCATTTCAGAATTTCAGGCGTCGCGCGCCAGGAGCGAGGTATAGACCTCGCGGATAGCCTCGGCAACGCATTGCGGCGAAAACATGAATTCGGCAAATTGGCGCGCGCGGGCGCCGAGCGCTTCATAAGCGGTGACGTCAAGCTTGAGCGCGGCTGCCACGGCACCCGCGATGTCGCCGGCATGACCCGGCCGTACCAGCCAGCCGGTACGCAATTCATCGCGCATGCGCGGCGGGCACAGCACGTTTTCCGGCAGCATGCCGACCGTGGTGGTGACCACCGGCCGCCCCATGGCCTGCGCTTCCGCCACCGCGCGGCCAGTCAGCGGCGATTGCAGTGCTGGAACGACGATCACGTCGGCCGCGGCAAGTGCCGCCGGCATGTCGGTACAGGGGCCGGTGAAACGGCAAAACGTGTCGATACCGTGCATCTTGGCGGTACGTTTCAGGTTGTGCAGGTAGCGTGGATGCTTCCGGTCATCGCCGACGAAGACGAAAGCGATGTTGCGGTCGCCGCTGCCGATCAGCAGGCGCGCGGCGTGGATCACACTGATCTGCCCGTTCCAGGGCGCGATGCTGTCCGGCACCAGCACGACGCGAATCTGCGGCAATAGGCCCCAACTGCGGCGCATCGCGGCGATGCGGTCGATGCTCACCGCCGCCGGGTTGTAGGTGCTGGTGTCGACCGCGCGCGGGATCACGGTGATGCGCTCGGCCGGCAGCGAGTAGCGCGCGATCATGGCGCGCGCGACGTAGCTCGAGGGCGCGATCACACGATCGCCGCGCGCGAGCGAACCGCCGAACCAGTGGCCGGAAAGCGAGTGTTTCGGCGGCCGGTCGGGAAACGAGGTAACGGTGAAGACCGGCTGCTTGCGGGTGGCCGTCAGTGCGCTCCAGGCGAGCGCGGCGCTATGCGCATGCACGATGTCGATGCGCTCGCCGGCGATCAGTTTCCTGATCTGCCGGGTGTTGGTCTTGAGGCGCAGCGGATTGGCGCTGGTGACCATCGGCAGCCATTCGCCGCCGTGCGCGCGCAACGCACTGACCAGGGGGCCGCCATCGCCGGCGATGATGGCGCGGGCGCCCGATTGCAGCAACGTCAGCGCGATGTCGACCGCGGCATGGCCGGCCGGATCGTCGCGTAGGGCCGGCACCAGTTGCAGAATGGTGGCGCCGGCAAGCGAGCGCGGGCGGCCAATCGCCGTTACCATCGCCCCCTTGCGTTGGGGCACCGGTTGCGGCGACAAGGGGCGGCGAATGTCCCTCGCCAATTTGCCCGAAGTGCGCATGAGCCCCCGCCTCACATCCCTGACGGTCGAATCACCTCCGCCTACCCGAAACATCGCCGTGCGCGTGCGCGACGGCAAGAGTCCCGGAGGCGGTCCGGGACTGTTCTGGCTCGGCGGTTTCATGTCCGACATGAAGGGCACCAAGGCCGAGGCGCTCGACCGCTGGGCGGAGGCGGAGGGGCGCGCCTGTATCCGCTTCGACTATTCCGGTCACGGCGAATCGGGCGGCGACTTCCTGGACGGCACGATCGGCCGCTGGCTGGCCGAAAGCCTCGCCGTCTATAGGGGCTTTGCACGCGGGCCGCAGGTGGTGATCGGCTCTTCCATGGGCGGCTGGCTGGCGCTGCTGCTGGCGCGCGCCTTGCGCGCCACGAAGGATACGGCGCCGATCGCCGGCATGGTGCTGATCGCCCCGGCGGTCGATATGACCGAGGCGCTGATGTGGACGCAGATGGCCGACGACATCAAGCGCGAGATCGAGGAGAAGGGCGTCTGGTACTGGCCGTCGGATTACGACCAGGGCGAGCCCTATCCGATCACCAGGAAGCTGATCGAGGAGGGCCGGCAGCATCTGATGCTGGGTGGTCTGATCGAGACCGGCTGCCCGGTGCATATCCTGCAGGGCGTGCAGGACCCGGACGTGCCCTGGCGCCACGCGCTGGAACTGGTGTCGCATCTCGCAAGCGACGACGTCGTGCTCACGCTGATCAAGGACGGCGATCATCGCTTGTCGCGGCCGGAGGACATCGAGCGGCTGATCGCGGCGGTGAAGGAATTCTAGGCGAGCGCGGTGGCCCATTCCTCCGCGACCAGTGCATCATCATCGTGATGCTCTGATGCCAACACCGCAAATTGCGCGCGTGGCAATAGCCGGCTCAAGGCCCACACCGCCGCGCCGCGCACCAGCGGAGAAGCGTCATCGAGCAGGCGTCTGGCTTCATCCGCGAGTGCCGGGTCGCCGGAATTGCCGATGGCAATGAGCACATTGCGCACGAAGCGGTCGCGGCCGGTGCGCTTGATGGCCGTCTTGGTGAAGAACGCGCGGAATTGCGCATCGTCGAGCCGCGCCAATTCGGCAAGAGGCGGTGCCCGCAACGCCTCACGCGCCGCCAGCTTCGCCTCGCGCCCTCGCACCGCGAACTTGTTCCACGGGCAAACCGCCAGACAATCATCGCAGCCGTAGATGCGGTTGCCTATCAGCGGGCGCAAGCTCCGCGGGATCGGCCCCTTGTGTTCGATGGTGAGATAGGAAATGCAGCGCCGCGCATCCAAACGGTAGGGCGCCGGGAAAGCCGCGGTCGGACAGACGTCGAGACAGGCACGACAGCTTCCGCATGAGTCGGGTTCGGCATCGTCGGCCGGCAAATCGAGCGTCGTGAAGATGGCGCCGAGAAACAACCAGGAGCCGAATTGACGCGAGACCAGATTAGTGTGTTTGCCTTGCCAGCCCAATCCGGCGCTCGCCGCCAGCGGCTTCTCCATCACAGCGGCGGTATCGACGAACACTTTGACGTCGCCGCCGGCATGGGCCGTGAGCCAACGCGCCACTTGCTTCAGCCGCGCCTTGATCAGGTCGTGATAATCGTCGCCTTGCGCATAGACCGAGATCGCCGCGCGTTCTTTCCGCGCCAGCACCGCCAGCGGATCGCGGTCCGGTCCGTAGTTCATGCCGAGCATGATCACCGCGCGCACGTCCGGCCAAAGCGCTGCCGGCGAACCGCGCCGTTCGGCGGTGGCCGCCAGCCACGCCATGTCGCCGTGCAGGCCTTCCGACAGAAAGTGCTCGAGCCGTCCCTTCGCTTCCGGCACCGCGCCGGGCGAGGCGACGCCGATCACGTCAAAGCCGCAGGTGCGCGCCTGTTCGATGAGGGCCGTCTTGACGGCGGCGGGATCGCTCAGAAATCGAGATCGGCGTAGCTCGGCGCCGCCGGAATGCCGGCCAGCGCCTCCGCCAGCAGCGGGCGGAACGAGGGCCGCGACTTCACCCGTGCGTACCAGTTCTTGGCGTATTCGTCTTCGTGCCACGGCACTTCGCCCAGGTAATCCATCGTTGACAGATGCGCCGCCGCAGCGAGGTCTGCCAAACTCAGCCGCTCGCCGGCAAGCCAATCGCGCGTGCGGACGAGCCAGCCGAGATAGGCCAGATGGTAGCGAATATTGTTACGCGCTGCCCGCATGGCATCGGTGTCGGGCGGCCCGCCACCCTGTTCCTTCGTCATATAGCGCTTGTACACGCGCTCGGTCACCAGCGGGCCGCTGACCTCGGCGTGGAACTTTTCGTTGAACCAGTTTGCCAGCCGCCGCACCTCCACCCGGCCGGCCGGGTCATGCGGCAGCAGCCGGTCCTCATCATTCATCGGCGGTCGCGTCTCATCGAGATACTCCGCGATGATGCTGGCGCCCGGCACGGGCGGCAGTCCTTCCACCAGCAGCACCGGAATCTCGCCGGCCGGATTGATCAGCAGAAACTCGTCCCGCCGCTCCCAGAAGCGCTCCTCCGCTAATCGCGCCTCGATGCCGTACTCGCCGAAAATCAGGCGCACATAACGCGAAAGGGGGCAAAGCGGTTGATGGAAGAGTGTGTACATGGGCCCCCGGGTGGAGTGGCGCGGCTACGGCGGGAATCGCTGGCGCACTATAGAAAGACGTTCAAGCAGCGCAAATTGTCGACTTTTTGCCTTTTTTTAATTGCCCGTATCGATGAGTTGCGCGACAAGCATTAACCCTCCTGATTCTTGTCCGTTTTGAGCGCAGCATCCCACCGCTCCGGAGCCCAACCGTATGACCATTGATGCCATTCAGGTCGCCATCCCCGCGGTGGTCTCGGCCCATCTCGACTTGGTCAATGCGGCGGTCCTCGGCTTCGTCGAGGGTCTGACCGAGTTTCTGCCGGTGTCATCCACCGGCCATCTGCTGCTGATGGAGCAAGTCCTGGGCTGGGGCGGCAGCGACTTCGGCAAGTCCTTCGCCATCCTGATCCAGCTCGGTGCCATCTTGGCGCTGCTGACCATCTATTTCGGCCGGCTTTGGGCGCTCGCCAAGAACATGTTCACCGACTGGGCGGCGACGCGCTTCGTCATCGGCGTGCTGCTCGCCTTCCTGCCGGCGGCGGTGATTGGGGCGCTTTCCTATCACATCATCAAGACGTACCTGTTCGACGTGCGCGTGGTCTGCATCTCGCTGATCATCGGCGGCTTCATTCTGCTATGGGTCGACCGGCTCGATTTGAAAGTGCGTTATCAGGAGTCTACTGGCTTCACGCTGCCGATGTATTTCATCATCGGCATCTGCCAGTGCTTCTCGATGATCCCGGGCGTCTCGCGCGCCGGCGCGACCATCGTCGGTGCCATGCTACTGGGGGCCGACCGCCGTTCGGCCGCCGAGTTCTCGTTCTGGCTGGCAATGCCCACGATGGTCGGCGCCTTCGTTTTCGAGACTTATAAGGATCGCGCCGAATTTGCCCATGCCGATGTCACAGCCATCGCCGTCGGTTTCGTATTTTCGTTTATCTTCGGCTGGATCGTGGTGAAGACCTTCCTGCGCTATGTTCAGCACCATTCCTTTGCGGTCTTCGCCTGGTGGCGTATCGTGCTCGGCACCCTCGGCATCTTTGCGATTTATTTCATGTGAACCGCAAGCGACCACTCCTTGTCCGGCTCGTCAATGCGCTCCGATTGGTCGCGACCGACCATCATTTTCGCAATGTCCTATGGCTAAGGCTCGTCCGGCCGAAGGGCATATTCCAGCCTTCCAACAGTACCCGGCCGAACCGCTATCCAAAGATCTTCGGCTTCGTGCAGTCGCAGCTTGGTGCCGACAGCGAGATCAGGATTCTCTCGTTCGGCTGTTCGACAGGCGAGGAGGTGTTTTCGCTGCGCCGCTATTTTCCGCGCGCCGCGATCAAGGGTATAGACATCAATTCGGCCAATATTGCCATCTGCCGCAAGCGTTTGCGTGATGCAAACGACCCACGCATCTCCTTCGCGGCTGCCGCCTCCACCGCCGATGAGCCGGAAGATTTCTACGATGCGATCTTCTGCATGGCCGTCCTGCGTCATGGCCAATTGGCCCTGCCGGGAACCAACCGATGCGATCATTTGCTTCGCTTTGAGGACTTCGCAGCGGCGGTGAAGGATTTTAGCCGTTGTCTGAAGCCGGGCGGTCTGCTGGTCATTCGGCACAGCAATTTCCGCCTGCACGACGCGCCGGCAGGCGTCGAATTCGAGACGCTGCTTCGCCTCCAATCTGCAGAGAAGACGCCGCTCTTCGGCCCTGACAACCGGCGGCTGGAAGGCGAGCGCTATCCCGATTCGGTGTTCCGTAAGCTACCGGCCTAAGGCCGGTGTTTCACGCCAGGCGGCTGCGGAACTGCCCGGTCTTGCGGAAGCGCCACAGATAGGACGCCACGATCGCCTCCATCGGCTCCGGCTTGATGCCGAGGCTCTCGATCGTGCGACCCTCGGCCTTGGCGGCTTCCGACACCACATTGTCGACGCGCAGCATCTCGACCTGGTCGGGCGTCAGCATCGGCTTGGGCAGATATTGCAGGAACGCCGCATAGAGTTTGGCGACGCGGAACGGCAACGGTACCAGCATGCGCTTGCGCTCGATGGTGGCGAGCATGAATTCCATCAGCTCTCTGAACGTATGCACCGCCGGCCCGCCCAGCTCGTAGGTCGTGCCGGCGCGCGCCTTGCCGTCGACTGCGTCGGCGATGGCCGCGGCGACGTCGCCGACAAAGACCGGCTGGAAGCGGGTATGGCCGCCGCCGATCAGCGGCAGCGCCGGCGAGAAACGCGCCAGCGCCGCGAAGCGGTTGAAGAAATCGTCCTCCGGCCCGAACAGCAGCGAAGGCCGCATGATGACCGCGTCCGGCAGCGCCGCCTTGACCGCAGCCTCACCGGCCGCCTTGCTGCGGGCATAGCCGCTCTTGGAATTCTCGTCGGCGCCGATGGCCGAGATGTGCACCAGGCGGGCGCCCTGGGCCTTCGCCGCCTGTGCCACCAGCTCGGCGCCCTTGGTGTGGATGGCCTCGTAGCGCTGGCGGCCGCTCTCATGGAGGATGCCGACCAGGTTGATCAGCACCTCGGCGTCGCGCGCTGCCGCCTGGACCGACGCTTCGTTGCGCAGATTGGCCTGCATGGCGTTGACCTGGCCGACGCGGCCGATGGGCTGCAGATGCCCGGCAAGATCGGGACGGCGCACGGCGACCCGGATGCGGTAACCGCGGCGGGCCAGCGCCCGCACGAGATGGCGGCCGAGAAAGCCCGAACCACCATAAACGGTGACGAGGGTGTCTTGAGTGTCTTTGAGGGTCATTTTTTCGCGCTCGCGGCAAGGGAAAGGAGAGCGGATTCGAAGCGAAATACCAGGATCGCCCCCATTCTGTACAGGGCCTCCTGGGCATGGCTCGGCCTCGAATTGACAAGGGCAAGGCGGCCCAATACCTAGTCCCGTCGAGGCCCAGGTGGCGGAATTGGTAGACGCACTAGTTTCAGGTACTAGCGCCGCGAGGCGTGGAGGTTCGAGTCCTCTCCTGGGCACCAGCATCCCGAACCGGAAACCGGAATGACCATCCGCCTGCACCGCGGCGACCTACCCGATCTCTCCGCCTATAAGGGTTCGGTGGCGATCGACACCGAGACCATGGGTCTCGACCCGGTCCGCGACCGGCTTTGCGTGGTGCAGCTTTCCCCGGGGGATGGATCGGCCGATGTGGTGCAAATCGCGGTCGGCCAGCCCAAGGCGCCCAATATCGAGCGGCTCCTGGCCGATCCCAAGATCCTCAAGATTTTTCACTATGCGCGGTTCGACCTCGGCATGCTGGCCAAGGCCTTCGGGGTTATGGCGCAGCCGGTCTATTGCACCAAGATCGCGTCCCGCCTCACCCGCACCTATACCGATAAGCACGGTCTGAAGGACCTGACGCGCGAGTTGCTGGGCGTCGACATGTCCAAGCAGCAGCAGTCGTCGGACTGGGGCGCCGATAGTCTGAGCGATGCGCAGGTCTCTTATGCCGCCTCCGATGTGCTGCACCTGCATGCGCTGAAGGAAAAGCTCGACGTCATACTGGCGCGCGAGGGTCGCACGGAGCTCGCTGCCGCTTGCTTTGACTTCTTGCCGCAGCGGGCGCGGCTTGATTTGGCCGGCTGGGCCGACCAGGACATCTTTTCGCATTCAGTTTAAGTGGTTGTGACGACTGCGATATTTGTCCTCGTCAGGAGTCGGGTCTGCCGCGGGCGGGCCATATTCGAGCGCCATGTTGCGCATCGGGCGTAAAGTGAAGTCCGCGCTCTCCTCGAACCACAGGCGTCAGCCGGGCCAGGCATGAATCGAGTCATCACCGCCAGAGCTGAATCGCAGACCGGACGGTCTTATTGGACCATGCGCCGCGGCGACAGCGAGCGTGCCTTCCGCGCCGCGCGCCGCCACAGCCGGCTGGTGCGTATCCTGCGGGTGGCGGTGCCGCTTGTCGTCGTGCTGGGAGCTGCCGTCACCGTGTTGATCACCTATTTCAATCCGCTGCGCCTGATCGGCAAGCTACCGATCGACCCCGGGACGTTGGTGATCTCCGGTACCAAAGTCACCATGGAGCATCCGCGGTTGTCCGGCTTTACGCACGACGCGCGTCCTTATGAACTGACCGCCGATGCGGCGGCACAGGACTTGACCAAGCCCGACATCATTGAATTGAAGAACATCCACGCCAAAGTGCAGATGCAGGACAAGAACACGGTGACGATGTCGGCAGTGAACGGCATCTATGACAGCAAGGGCGAAACGGTGAAGCTCGACCACGACATTGTGCTGACGTCGACTGCCGGCTATCAGGGCCATCTGAGCGAGGCGATGGTCGATGTGCGCAAGGGCAACGTTGTCTCCGATCATCCCGTCGAACTGAAGATGCTGCAAGGCACGCTGAACGCGAACCGGCTTCAAATTGTGAATTCGGGCGATCTGGTCCGCTTCGATGGCGGCGTCACCATGGTGCTGATGCTCAATCAGGGCGCGACAAAGCCTGCGGCTGATTCGGAGCCTGCAACGGGGGCGCAGAAGCCGTGATGCGCAAGCTCCTCCTCACCGCCGCGCTGCTCGTGGTCTTGCCGTGCGCCGCGGTTCCCGCGCAGCCGTCCAAAGGTCCACCCAACGCGTTGCAGGGTTTTTCGCAAAACCGCGATCAACCGGTTCGTATCGACGCGGCCACGCTCGAAGTTCGCGACAAGGATCAGGTGGCAACCTTCAGCGGTAACGTGCGCGTGCAGCAAGGC
>JAKAMD010000076.1 GCA_021823875.1 Pseudomonadota bacterium
CGTGCGCGAGGTTCTTGGACAAGCAAAATCATGAACAACGCCACCGACACACCGCGGCCGGCCGCCTTCCTCGATCGTGACGGCGTCATCAACTGCGACGACCACTACATCGGTACACGCGAGCGTTTCCGCTGGATGCCCGGCGCCGCCGCCGCCATCCGCCGGCTCAACCAAGCTGGCTATTTCGTATTCGTCGCCTCCAACCAGTCCGGCGTCGCGCGCGGCATGTACACCGAACAACAACTGAACGAACTGGACGCCTGGATGCGCGGCGAGCTTACCGCGCAGGGCGCGCGCATCGACGACGTGCGCTATTGCCCGTTTCTCGCCGACGCCGAGATCGCGGCCTATCGCAAGGCGTCCGATTGGCGGAAGCCCGCGCCCGGCATGATCCTCGATTTGATGCGGCATTGGCCGGTCGATGCCAAACGCAGCTTTTTCATCGGCGACAAAGACATCGACATGCAGGCGGCCCGCGCCGCCGGCATAGCCGGCAAGCTATTCCCCGGCGGAAATCTTGATGAATTCGTCGCCAAATGCCTGGAAAGTACCGTCAAGTCTTGACATCTGGGCCGCCATTAACGAATGGGCTTGCCGGAGCCTGACGCGTCCGGCGTTCCGTGCTATCAATCGAACCGAGAGTTGAGACGTCATCGATGGGCAAGCCTCAGCCGAGCCAGACCACCAGCGACCGCGCGCAGGCCGCGATCGATTCAGCGCTCCGTACGCTCGAAGCCGAAGCGAGCGGCGTCGATGCGCTGGCCGTCGCCTTGCGCGACCGGCTGGGCGCGAATTTCATCGACGCGATTGATAACATTCGCGCGGCCGAAGGCCGCGTGATCGTCACCGGCATGGGCAAATCCGGCCATGTCGCGCGAAAGATCGCTTCCACTTTCGCTTCCACCGGTACGCCGGCCCTGTTCGTCCATCCGGGCGAGGCAAGTCACGGCGATCTCGGCATGATCGCCAACAATGATATCATCATCGCGTTGTCGTGGTCGGGCGAAACGGCCGAACTGAAGAACGTCACCGATTATTCGCGCCGCTACGGCATCAAGCTGATCGCCATCACCGCCGTCGCGGACAGCGCACTCGCCAAGGTCGCCGATATCGTGCTGGCGCTGCCGCAGGCGCGCGAAGCCTGTCCGCACAATCTCGCGCCCACCACATCGTCGGTGATGCAGCTGGCGCTCGGCGACGCGCTGGCGATCGCGCTGTTGGAAAGCCGCGGCTTCACCGCCGCGCAGTTCGGCCTGCTGCATCCCGGCGGCAAGCTCGGCGCGCTGCTGAAACTGGTACGCGACGTCATGCACACCGGCGCCGCGGTGCCGCTCAAGCCGCTCGGCACCCGCATGTCGGATGCGGTCATCGAAATGTCGGCCAAGGGTTTTGGATGCGTCGGCATCGTCGAACCGCATGGGCAACTGGTCGGCATCATTACCGACGGCGACCTGCGCCGCCACATGCGCCCCGACCTGCTCGAGAGCATTGTCGACGAGGTGATGACACGCACGCCGAAGACGGTGCGGCCAGAGCAGCTCATCAGCGAATCCTTGGAGCTCTTGAATTCGATGAAGGTGACCGCGCTGTTCGCGGTCGAAGGTGGTAAGCCGGTCGGCATCATCCACGTGCACGACCTGCTGCGGGCCGGCGCGGCCTGACCTCAACGCGCGAACTCCTCCGCGGCAACGACAACCTCTTCCACCCCCGGCGGCGCCCCTCGCGCCCCGAGCACGGTAATCGGCCCCGCGCCAACCGGCGCGGTCAGGCCGGGCTCGCTGCCGGCGAAAATCGCAACCAGCGGCACGCCGAGCGCGGCAGCCAGATGCAAGAGGCCCGTATCGACGCCGACCACCAGGGCAGCACCCGCGATCAAGGCCGCAACCCGGTCAAGCGGCGCGCGTTCAGGAACGCGGGCACGCGGCAGCGCCCCTGCGAGGCGTTCGCTGCGCGCACGTTCGGCCTCCGTGCCCCAAGGCAGGACCAGTTCGAGCCCTCCCTGCGCCAATACCTGGCCGAGCGCGATCCAGTTCGGCTCCGCCCATAATTTGCGCGGCTCGGCCGTCGCATGCAGCAGCACCGCATAGCGTCCGCCTGGGCGCTCAAAGCGCGCGCGGTCGAGCCCAAAATCCGGAGCGCCGTGCGGCGCATAGCCGAGCGCCAGACCGCAAAGCCGTCGATTGCGCTCGACTGCGTGCAGCGCGCGACTCACCGTATAGCGGCGATCGTAGAACAACGAAGCCAGCGGCTCGCGGATGCTTGACCGATCATATCCATGCCGCCTTCCGCGCGCGAGGCGCGTGATGACCGCGGTACGCAACAGTCCTTGGCTATCGACGATTTCATCGTAGCATTGCGCCCGCATGGCGCGCAGGCTGCGCCCGATTTCGGCCAGCGTCTGGGGCAAATAGAGCGAGCGGCGCCAGCGCCGCCAGGCCACCGGCAGCACGGCATCGACGGCCGGATGCAACCGCACCAGCGGCGCGAAGGCCTCCTCCACCAGCCAGGTGAAACGCGCCCCGGGCAGCGCCGCACGCGCCTCTGTCATGGCGGGCATGTGATGAATCACGTCGCCGAGCGAGGAGGTCTTGATGAAGAGAATTTCGGCCATGGCGGTGTTGCCGCCCACATATACATCCTATTAATGATGCCACAATATCCGTGGCACTATCGCGATGGACAATAAGCTTTCTTTCATCGCTCGGTGCCACAAATTGCGGGTATTTTGGGAGCGGGCATGACGATCCTGGTCACGGGCGGCGCCGGCTATATCGGCAGCCATATGGTGCACGAGCTCAACGACGCCGGCGAGCGCGCCGTCGTGCTCGACAATCTGTCCACAGGTTTTCGTTTCCTGCTTCCGGGCGGCGTGCCCTTTGTCACCGGCTCGACCGGCGACCGCGACCTGGTCGCCGATGTCATCCGCAACCATCAGGTCTCCTCGATCATCCATTTCGCCGCGTCCATCGTGGTGCCGGAATCGGTCGCCGATCCGCTCGGCTATTACCGCAACAATACGATGAACACCTGCCTGCTGCTCGACGCGGCGGTCGCCGGTGGCGTCAAGCAGTTCATCTTCTCGTCGACCGCAGCGGTCTACGGCAATGCCGAGCACGTGCCGGTACGCGAGGATGCAGCCACGCGCCCGATCTCACCTTACGGCACCTCCAAACTGATGTCGGAGATCATGCTGCATGACACCGCGAACGCCCGTGACCTGCGTTTCGTGATCCTGCGCTATTTCAACGTCGCCGGCGCCGATCCGAAAGGGCGCACTGGCCAAGCAACGCCCGCCGCCACCCATCTCATCAAGGTCGCCTGCGAAGCCGCGCTCGGCAAGCGGGACAAGCTGCAGATCTTCGGCACCGATTATCCGACGCCGGACGGCACCTGCATCCGCGACTACATCCACGTCAGTGATCTGGTGCGGGCACATTCCTCGGCGCTCGCCTATCTGCGCCGCGGCGGCGCCAACGCGACTTTCAATGCCGGCTACGGCCGCGGCGCCTCGGTGCTGGAGGTGCTGGAGGCGGTGCGGCGCGCGAGCGGGCGCGATTTCCCGGTCGAGGTCGCCGGCCGCCGTGCCGGCGATCCGCCGGAACTGGTGGCCGACGTCGGCCGCATCCGCGCCACGCTCGACTGGCGCCCGCAATACGAGGACCTCGACACCATCGTCAGCCATGCCTTCTCCTGGGAACGCCGGCTGGCCGGAAAACGCGCGAGTCCCAGCGTCTAACGCATTGGCCTAAGGCGGGTTTTTCCCCGGCCCAGCGCCCCCATGGCGCTTGAAAAATCCCCCCGTAACGGGCATGGAAACGGCAGAAGGCCGATGGCGGTGCCGACGCTCCGCCGAAACCGTCGGCGTTCAGCCATTTCGAGGGTTAATGACCGACCCCAAGCACGTAGCAGCCGACGACGAGCATTACAGCAACATCGCCATGATCCGGCGATTGCTGCGCGAGCAGGGTCTGGTGCACTGGCGGAAATACGCGGTGGCGTTCACGCTGATGGCCGTCGCCGCCGGCTGCACGGCATTGCCCGCTTATCTCATCAAAGATTTCGTCAACGAGGCCTACGTCAACCACAGTTTTCAGACCGTGGTGCTGCTGGGCATCGCGACGATGGTCATCTTCATGGTCAAGGGGATCTCCGACTACGGCCATATGCTGATCCTCGCGCGTATCGGCAACAGCATCGTGGCCCAGAACCAGCGGCACCTCTTCGCCAAGCTGTTGACCGAGCGGATCTCCTTCTTCGCCGATCGCCATTCTTCCGAATTCGCCGCCCGCCTTTCCGTTGGCGCGCTCGCGGCCAACCAAGTGCTCAATCAACTCATCACGGCTCTCGGCCGTGACTTCCTCACGGTGGTTGGCCTGGTCACTGTGATGGTCATTCAAGATCCGAAGATGACGCTGGTCACCTTCGTCGTGTTTCCGCCGGCGATGCTGGTATTCCGCAAGATGTTCCGGCGGATCCGGTCGATCGCGAAGGCGCAGTTCACCGGCGGCACGCGCGTTCTGGAAACCTTGCAGGAGATGATCCAAGGCATAACCGTCGTGAAGGCCTTCACGCTGGAAGATCAGCTGCGGGCGCGGTTTGACGCCAATGTGGCCGAGGTCGAGCACGAGGCGAACAAGATGGCGCGGGTGGCGAACCGTTCGAGCCCGATGATGGAAACGCTCGGCGGCATCGCGGTGGCGCTGGGCGTAGTCTATGGCGGCTACCGCACCATCGTGCTCGGCGCCACGCCCGGCGAGTTCATCTCGTTCATCACCGCATTCCTTCTCGCCAATCAGCCGGCGAAACGGCTTGCGCGCCTCAATATCGAGTTGAACAGCGCGATGGTGAACGTGCGGACCCTGTTCGACGTGATTGATTCGCCGGCGACCGAGCCGCTCGAAGACGACAAGCCATCGCTCGTGATCAAGCAAGCGGGCATCGATTTCTCCGATGTTTTTTTCGCCTATCGGCCCGACGAGCCGGTGTTGCGCGGGCTGACGTTGACGGCGGAGGCCGGCAAGGTGACCGCCCTCGTCGGACCGTCGGGCGGCGGCAAGTCGACGGTCCTCAATCTGCTGCTGCGCTTCTACGAGACCGACAGCGGCGTCGTCTCCATCGACGGTCAGAACATCGCCCAGATTTCGCGCAGCTCCTTGCGCGCCGCCATTGCCTATGTCGGGCAAAATGTCTTCCTGTTCCGCGGCAGCATCAGAGACAACATCGCCTTCGGGAAACCGGGCGCCGGCGAAACGGAAATCATCGCGGCCGCCAAGGCTGCCTACGCGCACGATTTCATCATGAGTTTCCCGCGCGGCTATGACACGCCGGTCGGCGAGCATGGCCTGCAATTGTCCGGCGGCCAGCGCCAGCGCATCGCCATCGCACGCGCTTTGATTAGAAACGCGCCGATCATCCTGCTCGACGAGGCGACCGCCGCGCTTGATTCCCAGTCCGAGCAACTGGTGCAAGAGGCGATCGCGCATCTCACCGAGGGGCGCACCTCCATCGTCATCGCGCACCGGCTGCAAACCGTGACCCATGCCGACTGCATCCACGTCATCGAGAATGGCCGCGTGGAGGAATCGGGCCAGCACGACGAGTTGCTGCGCCGGAACGGACGCTACACGTCTTTCTATCGCCTGCAGTTCAAGAACGAGGAATTGGCCGAGCAGGTCATCGCCATGTCGACGGCCAAATAAGAGGCGTGTCGGCCGAGGATCAACGCATTGCCGACAGCACGATGACGGCGACCACGGCGGCCATCAACTTTCATTTGAGCGCGTAATAGACGTTGCGATTCCAATTTTTCAGCCGCCGGCTGGCCAAATGGATCTCGTAGAGATAACCGAAGACCTTGTTCAAAGCGCCGACCTTCTCACCCTCCATGTTCGGCGACTGCGAGACCTTCATGATGTGCTCGCTGACCCAATGGTTGAACCGCGTCATGAAGCCGAATTTCATCGGCCGCTCGACGTCGCAGAATAGGATAATGCGGTTCTGCGTGGTCGCCTTCTCGGCCGAATGAATGAAGGTCTCGTCGAACACGAATCCTTCGCCATCGCGCCATGTACATTTCACACCATCGACGGAGATGCTGCAGGCGTCCGAATTAGGCGTGATCAAGCCGAGATGATAGCGTAGCGAGCCGGCGAACGGATCGCGATGCGCCCCGAGCTTGCTGCCGGCCGGCAGCATGGTGAACATTGCGCCATGAATCGTGGGAATCGACTGCAGCAATTCAACGGTCTTCGGGCAAAGCAGCTGCGCCGACGGCAGAAAATCATCGTACCATTTCAGATAGAAGCGCTTCCAACCGCTGCGGAAGAATGAATAGAAGCCCCAATCATGGTTCTTGGCGGCGGCCCGGATGAGGCCTTCGTCGAACAGGTTAAGCGCCTCGGCGCGGATCGTTTGCCAATTGTCGCTTAGCTTCTTCAGTTCGGGGAATGTGTCGACCGGCAGGACGGGCTTATTGGGCAGGCCGGAAAACGCATACATGAGCACATTGTAGGGCGCGAGAAAGGTCGAATGATCGACGATCTGCCGTCCAAAGCGTAGACGCTCGCGACCGCGGAAATGCACATAAAGCGCAGTGCTCGCGAAGAGGTACAAGACGATCAGTTGTGGTGCTAACAGGTTCATGAGTTCGCCGCCCCTGGCAACCCACTTCCAGATCACATTCTGCCCGTTTTTGAAGCTTTCGGGCAACTGTCAATATTGGGCGCACCACTAGTTGACGGCGGCCAAGTTGACCTGATAACCGGGCCTCGCCTTCCATCATCCGGACGCCTCCCGCGGCCGGCATTCCCAACGAAAGCGGCTTAATTCCCATGACCGATAAGAGCTACGTCATTCCGCCTCCGCCGCAAGCGACCATCGCCGTCGCCGGCTCGGACAAAGTTTTTCCGGTCCGTCGCATCTGGTGCGTCGGCCGCAATTACGTGGAACACATCAAGGAGATGGGCCAGGACGAACGGCTGCCGCCGTTCTATTTCGCGAAGCCCGCCGACGCGATCGCGCCGGACGGGGCGACCGTGCCCTACCCCTCACTCACCAAGGACATGCATCACGAGGTGGAACTCGTGGTCGCGCTCAAGAGCGGCGGCCGCAACATCCCGGTCGACAAAGCCAATGACTGCATCTGGGGCTACGCGGTCGGCGTCGATCTGACCCGCCGCGACCTGCAGATCGCCTCGCGCGACCTCAAGCGGCCATGGGAGATCGGCAAGGCCTTCGACCATTCGGCGCCCTGCGGCGCGCTCAAGCCGGTGAGCGAGACCGGCTACCTGACCAAGGGCAAGATCACGCTCAAGTGCAACGGTACCCTGCGTCAGGATGGCGATCTCAATCAGATGATCTGGAACGTGCCGGAAATCATCTCCAACCTGTCGGAGATGGTGGAACTGGCCCCGGGCGACATCATCATGACCGGCACGCCTTCGGGCGTCGCGGCGACGGTTGCCGGCGACAAGCTCGAATGCGCGGTCGAGGGCGTTGGCACCCTCATCGTCACCATTGGTCCGGCGCTGAAATAAAATCTCTGTCATGCGCGGGCTTGACCCGCGCATCCAACTTTTCACGACAAAGATAGATTGCCGGGTCTCGCCGCTGCGCGGAGGCCTGGCAATGACGTGAAAATGCAACGGCCGCCGGCAGGGGAAACTGCCGGCGGCCGATTTGCGTTAACGACTTGCTAACGGGGCGCCCGCAAACTGCGATTGCCGGGACCGCAGAGGCGATTGCGCATCGCGAGGCATCCCATGGCCCAAGCCTTTCCCGCCACCAGCACCATCGACCCCGTCACCATGGCGGAGCGGATCATGCGGTTTTCGCCGGCGAGCGATGCCGAAGTGCTGAAACTGCTGCGAACGAGTTTTCCGGATTGCCCCTTAAGCGCGCGGGTGGCGGCGCTCGATTATCTGATGCGCCGGCGGCCCCGGGGCACCCGCACCAGTTACAGCCCGAGATAGGCCTGCCGCACGCGGTCGTCACCGAGCAGGGCTTCGCCCGTGCCGGACAGTGTGATGCGTCCATTCTCCAGCACGTAGGCCTGGCTCGCCAATTTCAGAGAAACCGCGACGTTCTGTTCGACCAGCACGCAGGTCAGCCCCTCGCGGTTTAGATCGCGCACTGTCTTGAGCACGGTCTGCACGATGGCGGGCGCCAGACCGAGCGAAGGCTCGTCGAACATCACCAGCTCCGGGGCACCCATCAGACAGCGGCCGATTGCCAACATCTGCTGCTCGCCGCCCGACAGCGTACCGGCCGCCTGCAACCGGCGCTCGGCCAGCACCGGAAACAGGTCGTAGACCTTCTCCAGATTGCGATCCCGCTCGGCATGCGCACGCGGCAGCATGGCGCCCATCGCCAGGTTTTCCGCCACCGACAGCGAAGGAAACACCTGGCGGCCTTCCGCCACCTGGCCGATACCGAGATCGCAGACCTTGTGGCTGGGCCAGCCGGCGATATCGAGCCCGCGGAACAGGACGCGCCCGCGCGCCGGCTTGTGCATGCCGCCGATGGTGCGGATGAGCGAGGTCTTGCCGGCACCATTGGCGCCGACAATGGCGACGATCGCGCCCTCCTCGATCTCGAGCGAGACGCCGTCGAGCGCCTGGGCGTCGCCGTGGAAGACGTCGAGGTTTTCCACCCTGAGCATCAGGCTTCTTCCCTGCGCATGATCTTGTCCGAAAACCGGTACCCACCTTTCGGGATCATGCGACGTCCTCCGCACCGAGATAGGAGTGGATCACCGCCGGGTTGCGGACCACTTCCTCCGGCGCGCCTTCGGCGATGGCGGCACCGTGATGCAGCACCAAAATGCGTGAAGCCAGCGCCATCACCGCGCGCATGACGTGCTCGATCAACAGAACGGTCAAGCCGGTTTCGCTGTTGAGCTCCTTCAAGATGGCGACGATGCGGTCGGTCTCGGTCGGGCGCAAGCCAGCCATCACCTCGTCAAGCAAGAGCAGCTTGGGATCGGTCGCGAGCGCGCGCGCCACCTCCAGCCGCTTGCGGTCGGGCAGCGTGAGGGCCGAGGCACGTTGAGTACGCTTGTCGTAGAGATCGAGGCGGCGCAGCACCTCATGCGCGCGCACGCGCGCGTCGCGTGCGTGGTGGCGATGCAGCAGCGCGCCGACGATGACGTTCTCCTCCACGCTCAGCATCGGAAACGGCCGCACGATCTGGAAGGTGCGTCCGACGCCACGCCGGCAGATCTGATCGGGCGGCAAACCGTCGATGCGCTCGCCCGCGAAACTGACCGTGCCGTTGTCAGGCGCGAAATTGCCGGCAATCATATTGAACAGCGTGGTCTTGCCGGCGCCGTTCGGACCGATCACGGCGAAGATCGCACCCTGCGGCACCTGGAAACTCACGCGATCGACTGCGATGAGACCGCGGAAGCGCTTGCTGACGCCATCAACTTTAAGCAACGCGCTCATGAGCGGTCACCTTTGAGGCCGATATAGCGCGCGAGCCAGGGCCAGATGCCGTCGGGCATGGCCACAATCACCAGCAGCAGGCAGACGCCGTAGAACACTTGTTTGGCGCCGGGCAGATCGACGCCGAGCGCGTTGAGCGCGCTGGTCAGCGTCTCGGCGAGACCAGTGAGCACAAAGGCGCCGAGGATCGGACCGAACAGCGTACCGATACCCCCGACGATGGGGCCCAGAATGATCTCGATCGACCGCGAGATGTGGAACACCTGATCCGGAAACAAGTTATTGTAATAAAAGGCAAAAATGACGCCAGCGAAGGACGTCATGGCGGCAGAGATGACCACCGCCACCATCTTGTAGCGGAAGGTATCGATGCCGACCGAGCGCGCGGCTTCCTCGTCCTCGCGGATCGCCAGCCAGAAATAGCCGATGCGGCTTTGCAGCAGCACGCGACAGCCGACGAAGGCGAGCGCGACCGCGGCAAGCAGCACGTAATAGAACATCACCGGATGGCCGCGCAGGTGCCAGAGATCGTTGTGCGCATATTGCGCGACCGGCAGGAACAGACCGCCGGTGCCGCGCGTCCATTCGAGATGATCGAAACCAACGCGGGCAAATTCGGCAAAGCCGATCGTGAGGATGGCGAAATAGACGCCGCCGACCCGGAAGCGGAACGCGAGGTAGCCGATGAAAGCGCCGGCAATGCCGGCGATCGGAATGCCCGCCAACATTCCAATCCAGGGACCGATGCCGTAATGCACGTAGAGCGCCGCCGCTGCGTAGGCGCCGAGCCCGACATAGAGCGTATGCCCAAGCGACAACTGCCCGGCAAAGCCCATCATGATGTTCCAGGCCTGACCGAGATAGGCGAAGTACAGGATCACGATCAGAACGGTGAGCAAGTAGTCGCTGGCAACCAGCGGCGCCAGCACGAGCGCCGCTACCACGATGCCAAGCAGGATCAGCACACGGCGCGGGACACCGTCGATCAAGCGCGCCATCATGACGATGCCCTCTTGCCCATGATGCCCTGCGGACGGAACAGCAACACCAGCACCAGCAACGCGAAGACAAACATGCTCTTGGCCGACGGCGTGAACAGAAGACCGGCCATCGCCTCAGTGAAGCCGATCAGCACGCCGCCCAGCAGCGCGCCCGGCATCGAGCCGAGGCCACCGGTGATGACGATGACGAAGGCGAGCAGCGTGTAGGAAGGACCGGACGCCGGCGTGACGTCGAAGATGAGCAGCAGGATGGTGCCGGCGGCGCCGACGCAGGCCGCGCCCAGGCCGAAGGTCAGCGCGTAATAGCGCTTGACGTCGAGCCCGACCACCAGCGCGCCGGTGTAATTGTCGGCGCAGGCGCGGATCGCAGTGCCGACATTGGTGTATCGAAAGAAGGCGAACAACCCGACCGCCACCACGATGGCCGCGAGGCCGGCATAGAGCTTGGTAGCGTCGATGATGATCTTGCCGATCTGGTAGCTGTCGTAGGAATAGGCGACCTGGACGTTCTGCGCGTCCGGGCCGTACACGATCAGCAACACATTGACGATGATGATAGCGACCGCGACCAGCAACAGGAACTGGGTGTGCTCGGGCCGTGTGATGAAGCGGTTAATCAGGCCGGCCTGCAAGAGATAGCCGAAAGCGAACATGGTCATCGCGATCGGCACCAACATGACCAGCGGGTCGAGGTGGAAAACCGAGAACAGCGTGATCGCGATATACATGGCGATCGTCATCATCTCGCCATGGGCGAAATTGACCACGCGCACAACACCGAAGATCACCGACAGGCCGAGCGCCATCAGTCCGTAGACGAGGCCAGTCAGGAGACCGCCGATGGCCACGTTAAAATAGATGTCTAGCGGCAAGAGAGGGTCCTAACGCTTGTCGAACACCGGCTGGCAACGGCCGCTTCCCGGCCGTCAGGCCCGGCTCTTGTGCCGGGCATCCATATCCGCGGTCAAGCCGGAAAGACGTGCATGGCCGGGACGAGCCCGGCCAGGCGGCGTTCGC
>JAKAMD010000077.1 GCA_021823875.1 Pseudomonadota bacterium
ATCGCCCGCACCAAGCAAAACACCATCGAGTTCCTGGTCGCACTCAATCAGCGCCTGCAACACGAAGCCCGCTATGTCGTGCGCATGGAGCCCGGCGTGCAGACAACGGAAGAAACGCTCACGCTCGCTTCCGGTTCGTGCCGTGACACTGCCTGGCTGCTGGTGCAGATCCTGCGCTATCTCGGCCTCGCGGCGCGTTTTGTGTCCGGCTATCTCATCCAGTTGAAGCCCGACTTGAAATCGCTCGACGGTCCCTCCGGTGCGGCCGAGGATTTCACCGATCTGCATGCCTGGGCCGAAGTTTATGTGCCGGGCGCCGGCTGGGTCGGGCTCGATCCGACCTCCGGCCTGCTGACCGGCGAAGGTCATCTGCCACTGGCGGCGACGCCGCATTATCGCGCTGCCGCGCCGATCACCGGTGGCGTGGAAGCCGCCAAGGTCGACTTCGCGTTTTCGATGAAGCTCACGCGTGTCGACGAGAAGCCGCGCGTGACCTTTCCGTTTTCGGACGACGCCTGGGACGCCCTCGACCGACTGGGCGAGAAGGTCGATGCCGACCTTACGCAGAACGACGTGCGCCTCACCATGGGTGGCGAGCCGACCTTCGTCTCCA
Organism: Pseudomonadota bacterium; assembly: GCA_021823875.1. GTDB lineage: Bacteria > Pseudomonadota > Alphaproteobacteria > Rhizobiales > Xanthobacteraceae > Pseudolabrys. Next base: position 614 of record JAKAMD010000077.1, read on the forward strand.
TCGACGATTATCAGTCGGCCGAATGGAACACCGATGCACTCGGCCCCAACAAGCGTATTCTCGCTGACGGACTGATCCGCCGGCTGCGCGACCGCTTCGCGCCTGGTGGGCTCCTGCATTACGGCCAGGGTAAATGGTATCCGGGCGAGCCGCTGCCGCGTTGGGCGCTCTCACTGCTCTGGCGCAAGGACGGCAAGCCACTCTGGCAAGACGAAAAGCTGATCGCCGCGCCCGGGCAGACGCGCGCCCCATCGACCGACGATGCGCATCGCTTCACGCTGGGCTTGGCTTCACGCCTCGGTCTCTTGCCCGAACACGTGCAGCCCGCCTTCGAGGATCCGGCCGAGCGCATGCTGAAGGAAGGCGCGCTGCCGCCCAATATCGACCCGGCCAATCCGCAGATCGACGATCCGATCGAGCGCACGCGTATCATGCGCGATTTCGAGCGGCATCTCAGCGTGCCGACCGGCTATGTCCTGCCGGTGCAGCGCTGGACCGCGCAGGCGGGTGGCGGCTGGCTCAGCGAGGTCTGGCAGTTCCGCCGCAAGCATCTCTTTCTCATGCCGGGCGGTTCGCCGGTCGGCCTGCGGCTGCCGCTCTCTTCGCTGCCCTATCTACGCCCGGTCGACGAACCCATGCTGGCGCCGGTCGATCCTTTCGCCGAACGCGGCGTGCTGCCCGACCCGCGGGTCATGGCGAAGAGTTTCGCTGGATGTGGCGAGCCTGCGCCACCGCCTGTTTCGGCGGAGCAACCTGCGCCGAGACGAGGGTTCAGCATGCCGGTGCGCACGGCGCTCGCGATCGAGCAGCGCGACGGACAACTTTGCGTCTTCATGCCGCCGGTCGAGCGGCTCGATGATTACGTCGAACTGCTCGCGGCGATCGAGGCGACCGCCGCCGAGCTTAACCTGCCGATCCACATCGAAGGCTATCTGCCGCCGCACGACCCGCGCCTCAACGTGATCAAGGTGACGCCCGATCCCGGTGTCATCGAGGTCAATGTACATCCGGTCGAGGCGTGGCACGACGCTGTCGGCGTGACGCAGGCGCTCTTCGAGGAAGCGCGGCTGTCACGTCTCGGCACCGACAAGTTCATGCTCGACGGCCGCCACACCGGCACCGGCGGCGGCAATCATGTCGTGCTCGGCGGCGAAAACGCGGCCGACAGTCCGTTCCTGCGCCGGCCCGATCTGCTGAAGAGCTTCATTCTCTATTTCCAGCGCCATCCTTCGCTGTCCTATCTGTTCTCCGGCCTGTTCATCGGCCCGACCAGCCAGGCGCCGCGCCTCGACGAGGCGCGCCACGATCTGCTCTATGAGCTCGACATCGCCGCTGCCATGGTGCCGCCGCCCGGTGACGGCGAACCGCCGCGGCCGTGGCTGGTCGATCGCCTGTTCCGCAATCTGCTGATCGACGTCACCGGCAACACCCACCGTGCCGAAATCTGCATCGATAAATTGTTCTCGCCCGATGGGCCGACCGGTCGATTGGGCCTGGTCGAATTTCGCTCATTCGAAATGCCGCCCGACGCGCGCATGAGCCTCGCCCAGCAATTGCTGTTGCGCGCGCTGGTGGCCTGGTTCTGGCGGGTGCCGCAGCGCGGCCGACTGGTGCGCTGGGGCACGGCGCTGCACGACCGCTTCATGCTCGAACATTTCGTCTGGCAGGATTTCCTCGACGTGCTCGACGATCTGCGCGGCGCGGGCTTCCCCTTCGAGTCGCTCTGGTTCGACGCGCAGCGTGAATTCCGCTTCGCCTATTACGGCAAGGTCGTCTACGGCGGCGTTGAAATGGAAATCCGGCAGGCGCTCGAGCCCTGGCACGTGCTCGGCGAAGAAAGCACCAGCGGCAGTACCAGCCGCTTTGTCGATTCCTCGTGCGAGCGCTTGCAGGTCAAGGTGCAGAACTTCAACCCGGCCCGCCATGTGGTGGCCTGCAATGGTCGCCGGGTACCGCTCGCCGCCACCGGCCGTTCCGGCGAATTTGTCGCCGGCGTGCGTTTCAAGGCCTGGCCGCTCGCCTCCTCCTTGCAGCCTTTGGCGCCGTTGCAGACTTCGCTCACTTTCGACACTTACGACACTTGGAACCGCCGCTCCCTCGGCGGTTGCGTCTATCATGTCGCGCATCCGGGCGGCCGCAATTACGAGACGTTCCCGGTGAATTCCTACGAGGCGCAGGCCCGCCGGCTTGCCCGTTTCGAAGTGCGTGGCCACACTCCCGGGTCATTCGTGATTCTCCGCGAAGAGCGCTCATTGGAATATCCGCTGACACTCGATCTGAGGCGCCCGCTCGAGGTTTGAACGCTATGGCTCTTCTGGACAGCGCCTCGCCGGAGGACGGGAACATCACGCCGCTGCTGTCGGGCTATTATTGCGCGCTGCCGCGCAATTTCGACGAGATGGTCGATCGCGAAGGGCGCGTGCGTGCGCATTGGCGGCAGTTCCTGCAGATGCTGGCCGCGCTCGGGCCGGACGAGGTCAACCGGCACTTCGCCGCCGCTGACCGCCACTTGCGCGATTCTGGCGTGTTCTATCGCGTCTATGAGGAATCAGCCGGCGCGGCGCGGCCCTGGCCGCTCAGCCATGTGCCGCTCATCATCGATGCCGCTGAATGGCGGCAACTCAAAGCGGGGCTGGTCCAGCGCGCCGAACTGTTGGAAGCGATCCTCGCCGATCTCTATGGGCCGGCCGAGCTGGTGCGCGATGGTCGGTTTCCGGCCGCGGTGGTGGCCGGCAATCCGGAATTCTTAAGGCCGTTGGTGGGCGTGGCGCCACCCGGTGGTTCGCATCTGCGGGTCTATGCCGTCGATGTCGGCCGTTCGCCGGATGGCCGCTGGTGGGTGCTCGGTGATTGCACGCAAGCGCCCTCCGGCGCCGGCTTTGCGCTGGAGAACCGCTTGGCGTTGTCGCGCGCTGTGCCGGACATCTATCGAGCCTTGCGGGTCGAGCGGGTGGCGCCATTCTTCCAGGCTTTCCAGATGGAATTGTCGTCGCTCAACCGCCGCGACGACTCACGCGTCTGTATGCTCACGCCCGGGCCGCTGAACGAAACCTATTTCGAGCACGCTTATCTAGCGAGGTATCTCGGATTTCTCCTCGTCGAAGGAGAAGATCTCACGGTCCGTCATGACGGCGTCTTCGTGCGCACGGTCGCCGGGCTCAAGCGCGCCGAGGTGCTGGTGCGCCGGCTCGATGCCGATTTTGCGGATCCGCTCGAATTGAGCGCGCGCTCGCGGCTCGGCGTGCCCGGCCTGGTGCAGGCGATCCGCGATGGCCATGTGGTGCTGGCCAATGCGCTCGGCTCCGGTTTGGTGGAGGCGCGCGCCATGCTGAGCTTCTTGCCGGCGCTGGCGCCCGCGCTGCTCGGCAGCGAGCTCAAGCTGCCCAATGTCGCCACCTGGTGGCTGGGCGACCCGGCCGCGCGTGCCATGGCGCTGGAGCGCCTCGACGAATTGGTGATCGCCACCGCCTTCGCGGGCGAATTGCCGGCGCATATCCAGCGCCGAAGCGTCCTGGGCCGGGACCTTGACCTGCCGGCGCGCGCGGCACTGATCGCGGAGATCGAACGCCGCGGCGTCGACTTCGTCGCGCAGGAGGCGGTGACGCTGTCGACCACGCCGGTGTGGGACAATGGCAGCCTGGTGCCTCGCCCCTTCATCCTGCGTCTGATGCTGGCGCGCGTCGGCGACGGCTGGCAGGTGATGCCCGGCGGCTTCGTGCGCGTCGCCGATCATGCCGATGCGCGCGCGGTCAGCCTGCAAGGCGGCGACCGCACCGCCGATGCCTGGGTGCTGTCGGACAAGCCGGTCCCCGAGTTCACGCTGCTGCCGACCGCCGACCGCATCGCCATCACCCGTTCGACCGGTCCGCTGCCGAGCCGCGCCGCCGCCAATCTGTACTGGCTCGCGCGCTACATCGAGCGCGCCGAGGTGACGCTGCGGCTCACGCGGGCCTTGATTAACCGCACCACCGACAACGACGATGCGGCAGCCCTGGTGGCGGGGCGGATCGTCTCGCTGCTCGGCGCCTGGGAGTGCGTGCCGCAAGCGATGCTCAACGTGAAGCCAGCGCTGGTCGCCGCCGCCGCCTTACAGCAGCGCGATCTGCCCGGAGCGCTGCCGAACCTTGCCGGCGCGGCGCAACTCGCGGCCTCGGTCATTCGCGACCGTTTCTCGCCCGACGCCTGGCATGCGTTGACCGAGCTCTCCGACCTGGTCAATGCGCCTTTCGAGCAAGGCCTGAGCGAAAGCGCAATCTTCGAGCGCGTCAATGGTGCCCTACGCATCGTCGCTTCGTTCGCCGGGCTCGTGCAGGAGAACATGGTACAAGTCGTGAGCTGGCGCTTCCTGCAGATCGGACGCCGTCTGGAGCGCGGGCTGGCGACCTGCCGCTTTGTGCGCCGGTTCGGCTTCGACGGCGATCCGCACGGTATGCTCGATTGCCTCTTGGAACTGGCCGACAGCCAGATCACCTACCGGCTGCGCTATGTCATGGTGGCGGCGCGCGACCCGGTCATTGATCTGGTGGCGCTCGATCCCAATAATCCGCGCTCCATCGTCTATCAGCTTGCGCGCATTGAGGCGCATCTCGCCGCGCTGCCCAAGCGCGGCGACGACAGCCGCCTGTCGCCGCCCGAGCAGATCGCCACGGCGCTGGCGAGCCGCATGCGTACCGCCGAAGCTTCCGAGATCGATAAAGCGTTCCTGATCGAGGTCGAGACCGCGCTCATGAAACTGTCTGACGCCGTGGCTGCCGCCTATTTCACCACGCGCGAGCGCTCGGACGATGCCTGGGCGCCGCTCGAATGATCTACGACGTGCGCCAGGCCACGATCTATCACTACGCCTCGCCGGTGGCGCATGCGCATCATGTGCTGCGGCTGACGCCGATCGACCGCACCGGCCAACGCGTGCATGCCGCCGTGCTCGATATCGACCCTTTGCCGGTCGAGCGCCGGGAAGGGCTCGACTTCTTCGGCAATCGCATCACCTGGGTGGTGCTCGAAGAGCCGCATGACACGCTGACGGTGCGGGTCGCCGCTCGCATCGCGGTCGAGCGCGCGCCGACGGTGGCGGCGACGCCGCCCTGGGAAGAGGTGCGGGCGGCCGCCTTCGCCAGCGCCGATCTTGCGCCCAATTCGCCGGCGCATTTTCTTTTTTCCAGCCGGCAGGTCTCGCTCGATCCGGAAATCCGCGATTATGCGAGCTCAAGCTTTGCGCCCGGGCGCGCGGTGCTCGACGGCGCCGTCGATCTGATGAACCGCATCAAGGCCGAGTTCACCTACGAGGTCGGCGCCACCACCGCCTCGACCACGCCGCCGATGTCTTTCGCGCTGCGCCGTGGCGTCTGCCAGGACTTCTCGCATGTGATGATTTCCGGCATGCGCGCACTCGGCCTGCCGGCGGCTTATGTCAGCGGCTATCTGCGCACCGGGCATTTGCCGGGCGCCGCCCAGCTCGAAGGCGCCGACGCCATGCATGCCTGGGTGCAGGTCTGGTGCGGGGACGAAGCGGGTTGGGTCGGGCTCGATCCAACCAATGGCATCCTGGCCGGCGACGATCACCTGGTGCTGGCGATCGGCCGCGACTACGCCGATGTCGCGCCGCTCGACGGCGTTATCGTTGCTTCCGGTGGTCAGCGGCTGGAAGTTTCGGTGCAGGTTGTGCCGGTGAGCTAGCGAGCGCTCAAAATGCGACCGGAGGGCTTGAGCCCTCCGGTGTTCGTCGCAGTTACTCCCAATCTCTTGATGACAGCCGTCGCTCTATTCTCCTTTAGCGTGCCACCGCCGCCCGACCACCGATCCAGGCCAGCGCCGCCAGCCCGACGAAGGGGAACAGGACCACATAAGCGAGGCCAACCAGCGGCGCACCAATCACCAGCCCAACGGGCTTCAGCGCCATACCGATCTTTTTGGCCGTTTCCCACTTTGCAACGATGCGTCCGGCGATAACCGCGATGGCCGCAAGGCCGGCGACCGGCAGCATGATGACGTAAACCAAACCGATGAACGGCGCCAAGAAGAAGAGGACAACGTCCTTCAGCGTGTTGCGGTGTTCTTCGGGAACCGTGGTCTCGGGGGTGACGACATAAAGTTTGGTAGCCCGGCGGGTCGTTTCGACGGCAACAGGCTCTTCCTCGATGAGGGTTTTGCGAAGGGCTGTCATGGCACGCTCCTATTTTTTGTCGGCCTTCGTCTGCTTGGCCGTTTGACTGGATCTTTTGCTCGACGACTGAATTGCATAGAGCGTGCCAGAGGTAATTAATTAATATATTTCAACGCGTTATGGGAAAACGCCCGCCGCCGGCGAGGCTTTGGGCGGCATCGACGTATAGTTTTCCTATACAAATCGTGCGGGATGATGAAGAATATATAATTATTTCAATAGCTTGTCTGTTCGCGCGGCCGTCTATTTTTCTTATACGGTCGGCGCTCGCCGTATCGAATTCAAATGCAGCCTAGTGTGGACCGCGGTGGCTGGGCTCGCTGACACCGGCGAGATGGCGGGCGCGCGCCTTCTTCTCGTCGATCTGCATGCCGCGCGCGATCTGGATGCGCTGGGCCTGAGGCGAGCCGGCACCGTGCAGGCTTTCGGTCAGATAGCCGACGGCATTGCGGCCGATTGTCATGTTTTCGATCAGCCGCAAGATGCGCATGCGGTCGATGGTTTCCACGCCACTCTTGCCTTGCAGGAACTTGCGGATCAGCGGGCCGATCTCGTTGTTCTGCAGGTCCTTCTCCGACGGCATGGTGACCACCAGCCCGCCGGCAATGTCCTGCGCCAGCCGCGCGATCTCGAACGGAAAGCGCGTGACGTTGTGCTTGGCGACGTTGGACAGCATCTCGTCGTTGAGATAGGCGCCCGAGGCCATGGGCTTGGCGCGATAGGCCGCCGCCATGCAGCTCGAATAGATGGTCTCGTTGAGATGCGCCATCTCGACCAGCTTATCCTTGATGTGCGAGACGCCCTCGACGCCGTTGTGCGAGGCGGCTTCCGCCGCCGCGCCGATCAACACGTCGCCCAGGCCGGTTTTGCAGACATAGGATGAGCGGTGATAGGTGGTGAAACGCTCGACCAGCGTCGAGGCATATTGCCACTCGCCGTCCATGAACACGTGGTCGTGCGGCACGAACACATTGTCGAACACGATCATCGCTTCCTGGCCGGCGAACTGCGCATTGCCGGCATCGAGCGAGCCGCCGTCGACGGCGCGCGTGTCGTTGGTCTGCCGCCCGACCACATAAGTGAGACCGGGCGCATCGACGCGCACCGCGCCAACCACCGACCAGTCCTTGTCGGCTTCGGTCATGCGCATGGTCGGCATGAAGATCAGCCAATGCGAATTGACCGCGCCGGTCTGGTGCATCTTGGCGCCGGAGACGTAGATGCCCTTGTCGTCGCGCTTGACGACACGCAGGAACAGGTCGGGATCGGCCTGCTTGTGCGGCGGCTTGGAGCGGTCGCCTTTGGGATCGGTCATGGCGCCGCCGATCACGATATTGGCGCGCTGCGCGCGCTTGAGGAAAGCGAGGAAGCGCTGGTGATAATCGGTGCCGCGCTCGGCATCGATATCGAAGGTCACCGAATGGCAGCTGCTGATAGCGTCGAGCCCGACGCAGCGCTGGAAGCAGGTGCCGGTGCGGCGGCCCAATTCGCGCTGCATTTCGTGCTTGGTGACGAGATCCTCGGGTCCGGCCGGCACGTGCAGGAAACGATTGGTTTCGACACCCGCGATGGTGTTCTTGACGCCGCCGAGCGACGGCCGCTCGCTCGCCAGCCGGTAGGATTCCGCCATGGCATTGATCGAGGGGAAGATCACCGGATGGTCGACCGGCTCGGCCACCCGCTCGCCCAGGAAGAAGATGTTCATCCGCCGCCCGCGCAGCGAGGCGATGTAGCCGTCCGCGCTGACGATCGGGCGCGCGAAATCGGCCCATAATGTTGCGGTGTCTTGCATGGCGTTCTGCTCCCGGCCTGGCACGATGCTACGCGCCGAAGCCATTGCCCTGCAACGGCATTATTGCATCATGGCGTTGCGCGATCAGGCCTTTTCCGCCATGGCGCGCAGCGTCTTGGCGTCGGTGCGCGCGGCCGACAGCAGATAACTCACGTCGTGACCGGCGATAATGAAAGTTCCGCCCATGCGGTAGAGCTCTGTCTGCAATTCGAGATTGCTGCGGATACCGCCGATACCGAGTACCTTGCCGTGCGTCTTGCAGGCGGCCGCCGCCGCCGCGAGGGCGTCACGCATGCGCGGGTGGCGGAATTCGCCGGGAATGCCGAGCGCGGTGGAAAGATCGTTGGCGCCGATCAGCAGCATGTCGACGCCGGGGACGGCGGCGATCGCACCGGCATTGGCGATACCTTCCGCTGTCTCCAGCATGACGATCAACAGCGTGTTGGCATTGAGCGCCGCATTTACTTCGCCGAGCGGCAGTGAGCGATAGCCGAACGCAGGACCCGAGCCCATCACCGAGCGCTGGCCCAGCGGTGGAAAGCGGCAGCTGGCGACCAGCGCGCGCGCCTGCACGGCGGTATCGACCTGCGGAAAGATGACGCCGAGCGCGCCGCCGTCGAGCACGCGCGTGGCCATGTGCACGTCGTGGCCGGGCACGCGCACCAGCGGCGTGACGCCGGCGCCGAGCGCGCCAAGGCAGAGCGTGGACGTGGTCTCGAGCGACAGCGGGCTGTGCTCGAGGTCGACATAGACGGCATCGAAGCCGCTGGCCGCCGCGATCAGCGCGATATCGGCGGTGCGCGCCTGGCGCAGGCCCATGCATAGGACCAGTTCGCCGGCGGCGAGCTTGCTTTTGGCGCGATTGTAGGGGGCGGCGTCTGGCATGAGGACGGGTCCGAATGTTCAAGGGCGCGCGAGCTTTCCTTGACAACCGGTGCTTGGTCAAGCGCACCATTGGGAAATGCGGTAAAACTGCCGTCCATGGACCTGATCATCCGCCATGCGCGGCTTGCTGGCCGCCCCGCCGGCGAACTCACCGATGTCGGCATCGAGCGCGGCCGCATCGTTGCGCTCGAACACAATCTCACCGCCGAGGCGCCAGCCTACGACGCCAAGGGCCGGCTCGCCTGCCCCGGCCTGGTCGAGTCGCACATCCATCTCGACAAGGCGCGCATCATCGACCGCTGTGCGCCACAGGATCGCGCCAGCTTCAGCCCGGTGTTCGGGGTGACGCCGGTGAAGAAAATCATGACGGTCGAGGACGTGCATGCACGCGCCGCGCAGACGGTGGAGCAATGCATCCTGCACGGCACCACCCGCATGCGCACGCAGGTCGAGGTCGATCCCGGCATCGGCATGCGTGGCTTCGACGGTGTTGCGGCACTGATCGACGAATACAAATGGGCGATCGACATCGAACTCTGCGTGTTCCCGCAGGAGGGCCTGATCAGCTATCCCGGCACCGACGAACTGTTGGTCGAGGCGCTCAAGCGCGGCGTCAAGGTGATCGGCGGCGCGCCACGCTATGACAAGGACGGGCCGGGCCAGATCCGGCGCATCTTCGAGCTGGCGCGCGAATTCGACGTCGATATCGACATGCATCTCGACGTTGGCCCGTCGGCTGAGCATATGGACATCCATCTGGTGCGCGAATTGACCGACAAATATCGACGCGGCGGGCGCGTGGTGGTCGGCCACATGGCCAAGCTGTCGCTGCTGCCGCCCGACCAGATGGAGACGATGGCGAAGAGTCTCGCCGACAGCGGCGTCGCGGTGACCGTGCTGCCGGCGACGGACCTGTTCCTGATGGGCCGTCAGCAGACCCACGCGGTCTGCCGTGGCGTCGCCGACGCGCATGTGCTCGGCCATCACGGCGTCACCTGCTCGCTCTCCACCAACAATGTGCTCAATCCGGCGACGCCTTTTGGCGACTGCTCGCTCATCCGCATCGCCAATCTCTATGCCAACGTGCTGCAGCTCGACCGTCCGGCCGATTTGCGCGGCTGCTTCGTGATGCTCACGGAGAGCACCGCGCGCCTGCTTAATATCAAGGATTACGGATTCAAGCTCGGCAATCCCGGCGACGTCGTCATCTTCAATGCCGAAACGCCGGAGCAGGCGGTGGCCGAGATCGCGCAGCCGCTTGCTGCATTCAAGAACGGCAAGCAGACCGTGGCGTGGGAATTGCCGAAGCTGATGCGGCCCGCGTGAACGCGGGCCTCACGTCTTCCTGATCCGGAAGGTCAATACGCCGTCGGCTTCCGCCTTGCCTTCCAGCGTGTCGCCGGTCTGCCGCAGCAGGTTGGGAATGTCGATTGCCGCCAGCGGGTCGGTGCATTCGGCCACGATCACGTCGCCGCTCTGGAGGCCCGCTAAGCCCTTGCGGACGCGCAGCGCCGGCAGCGGGCATTTCAGCCCGCGCAGGTTCATGATCTTTTCTGCCATCGGCTGACCCTGTTAGCCATAACCATTGGTTTTTACTTGCGTTTTTTGCCAAATGCGCGCTGCGTTCAGCGCCATCTTGGGGTACACTGAATAAAGTTCGGTTCAGCAAGGTCAAGCATGGCGGCAGCGTCCGAAATCAATCCAATCATTACAAAACTGACGCCGCTCGCGGACGTGCTGGCGATGATGGATGCCCAGCTGCGGCCTGTGACGCCGCGCGCGCTCGACACCGCGGCGGCTATGGGGCGCGTGCTGGCGGCCGACGCGGCGGCGGCGGCGCGGCCGGGTGCCGCCCTCGCCCTGATCGACGGCTGGGCGCTCAGCGCCGATGCCACGCTCGATGCCGGCGGCTATGCGCCGGCGCCGCTCCTCAACCCGCCGCAGCGCGTGGAAGCTGGCCAGTTCCTGCCGACCGGCGCGGACAGC
>JAKAMD010000504.1 GCA_021823875.1 Pseudomonadota bacterium
GTGCCGCGATGGCTGCCGGCGGCACCGGCGCAGCAGTCACTTGGTTCGGCGGCGCAACGGGCGGGGCGATCGACGTCGGCGGCACGGCACGCGCTTGTACCGGCGGCGCGCTCGGTGCCGGCAGGGCCGGCGCGACGGCCGCAGGCATCGCGGGCGCGACCGATGATGCCGGCACGGGCACCAGTGCATGCTCCGCTTCGGCGGGCGCGGCGGATTCCACCGGTTTCACCGGCTCGGCGTGATGGTTGACCAGAGCCTCACGCACCGAGGCAAGCCACGTGGCATCGGAAATCTCGCGTGACACGGTTGCGCTCGCGACCGGCTTGGTCGCGGACGTCCGAACTTCTGTCGGCTTGGCTTCGGTCCGCTTGATTTCGGCTGCCTTCGTTTCGCCTGCCTTCGTATCCGCGTGCTTCGTCTCGACCGGCTTGGCATTCGCCTGCCGGGCGGGCGGCTTCGCGGGCCCGGCATGCGTCACCGGTGCCGCGACCTTTTTGGTCGCCAACAGCGTCTTGAATGCCGCCACCGCCTCGGGATCGACCGAGCCGCAGCTCTGCTCGAAGCTCGCGACGTCGCGGCGCACCAGCATGCGCAGGGTCGAGGCGTCGGCGCTCTTGTCGAGCATAGACACGATGTTGGCGCGCAAGCCCTGGCAGCGCGCCTCGGTCGAAAAATTGGCGTGATAGATCGAATAGCCGCTGGCAAGCCCCAGCGGGACCGCCAGCAGCGAGCCGGCGATCTGCACGAAACTCACAAAGCGGGAGAAGCCGGTCGCCGTTGGCTGGGCCGGTTGCGTCCCAGAATGAGACGAAGGTTCACGCGTCGCCACCAGCATATCGAGTCATTCCCAGCGAAGAAGTTGCGCCCCCAAACACGCGAGCATCGCGGAAAATTTAGGCCCGGATTTGGGCGCAATCAGGGTAATCGCGTCAAAAGCGTTTTACGCGTCAGCGCCGCAACAACGAGACGAAGAAACCGTCGGTGTCGGTCGTGTGCGGGGTCATCAACAGACCCTCGGCCGTGAGCCTCGCCGCCTTGGCGAACACGGCAGCACGCTCGCCCAGGGCCTGGGCGACCTCGCCCGGCGGAACCACCGAGAACGCCGGATGGCGGGAAAGGAACCCTTGCACCTGCCCGCCGTTCTCCTGTTCGAGCACCGAGCAGGTGACGTAGGCGATGCGGCCGCCCGCCTTCAGCAGCGGCACGGCGCGATCAAGCACCTCGGCCTGCTCCTTGAGGCGCTGCTCGAGCGCGCCCGGGCGCATGCGCCATTTGGCATCTGGATTGCGCCGCCAAGCCCCGATGCCGGTGCAGGGCGCGTCGATCAGCACCAGGTCGATATGGCCGGCGAGATCGTCGAGCTCGCTACCGATCGATTTCGGCGTGCGCACCTGGACGTTGCGGGCGCCCGAACGCTTGAGCCGGTCGTGGATCGGCGCCAGCCGCCGCTTGTCGTCGTCGGTGGCGTAGATCTGGCCCTTGTTCTCCATCATCGCCGCCAGCGCCAAGGTCTTGCCGCCGGCCCCGGCGCAGAGGTCGACCACCTGCTCGCCGGCGCGCGCGCCGGAACACAGCGCGGCGAGCTGCGAGCCCTCGTCCTGCACCTCGATCTGGCCCTTGAGGAAGGCCGGCTCGGCATGAATCGGCGGGCTCTTGGCATCGGCGGCAAGCCGCACGCGCAGACCCCACGGCGACCAGCGCGTCGGCTGCGGCTTCAGATCGGCCAGCGCGGCCTGCACCGCTTCGCGTTCGGCTTTCAATGTATTGACGCGCAAATCGAGCGGCGCGCGCGAGGCCAGCGCCTCGCCTTCCGCCGCCCGCGCGTCGCCGAAGACACGCGCCAGATCGGCATCGAGCCATTGCGGATAATCGCCGACGACATCAGGCGGCGCGCCGTCGAGCGTCGCGCTGTCGAGGCGTTGGCGCTCTTCATCGCTCAAGGCTTCGGGCGCATAGCGCGAACCGTCGGCCAGCGCGGCGATGGCGTCGCTCGCAAGACCGCGCTCGCGCTTGAGCATGCCGATGAGAATGGCGCGCGGCGTGTCGGCATCCATCAGGAACGCGCTGGAGGCGCGCCGGCGCAGCGCGTCATAGACAAGGCCGGCGATGGCAGCGCGATCGCCGGAGCCGGCAAAGCGGTGCGCCTGGCCCCAGCTCTTGAGCGCATCGGCGGCGGGCCGGCGCTCCTGGACGATGCTGGTGAAGACCTCGATAGCGGCGGTGAGCCGCGCCCCGGGCGTCATGGCGCACCGAGCAGTATGCGGGCGGCGAAGGTGAGCCACATGACGAGCAAAATGATCGCGCCGGCGAGGTAAGCGTAGAAACGCCGCGGCACAAAATTGGACGTGGTATGGATCGCGGCGTGCGCCAGGCGCGTCGCCACGAACAGCCAAGCCAACACGACGAACAGCAAATCGGCCTGATGCGTGACGATCGTCAACGCAGTCAGCACATAGAACAGCACCGGAAGCTGGAACTGGTTGGCGAAGCAGTTGGCGATCTGCTGTACCTTCACCGGCCAGTTCGGCTGGCCGAGGGCGATAGCGGAAATCTTAGCCTCCCCGCGCCGCAAGGCGCGCACACGCGCGAATCCCATCCAGAACAGCATCACCAAGGTCAGCGC
>JAKAMD010000505.1 GCA_021823875.1 Pseudomonadota bacterium
TATGCTCGCCAGGCGTTCCGCTCCCCGGTTGCGGGCGACGGCGTCGCCGACGGCAGCAAGGCCGGGACCACCGTATTCGAAGACGACTCGGTGCGCATCTGGCACCAGGGCGACGAGGTGCTGATACTGTCCTCGAAGACCAAGATGCACGCCATCGGGCCCGGCGTGATCGCAGCGCTGGACAAGGCGATCGCCGAAGCCGAGAAGAACTACAAAGGTTTGGTGTTGTGGAACGCGGACGCGGCCGCGGGCGGCGCGTTTTCGGTCGGCGCCGACCTGCAGGCGATGCTGCCGCTGATCGTGTCGGGCGGCGTCAAGGCGATCGAGCCCGCGGTGGCGCAGTTGCAGCAGGCGCACCTGGCAATGAAATATGCCAACGTGCCGGTGGTTGCGGCGGTGGCCGGCATGGCGCTGGGCGGCGGCTGCGAACTGCTGATGCACGCCGCCACGCGCGTCGCTTCGATCGAGTCCTACATCGGCCTGGTCGAAGTCGGCGTCGGCCTGATACCGGCGGGCGGCGGGCTGAAGGAGGCGGCGGCGCGCGCCGCGGCCGATGCCAAGGGCAACGACCTGCTGCAATTCCTGAAGAACTATTTCATGAATGCAGCGACTGCGAGCGTGTCGAAATCCGCGCTGGAAGCGAAGAAAATGGGCTATCTCGCGGCCGACGACGTGATCGTGTTCAATCCCTACGAGCTGCTGCACGTGGCCAAGACCGAGGCGCGCGCGCTGTTCGACGCCGGCTACCGGCCGCCGCTGCGCGCGCTGGTGCCGGTGGCCGGGCGCTACGGCATGGCGACCATCATGGCGCAGCTCGTCAACATGCGCGACGGCGGCTTCATCTCCGCGCACGACTACAAGCTGGGTTCGATGATCGCGGAGATCGTCTGCGGCGGCGAAGTGGAAGCCAATAGCCTGGTGAACGAGCAGTGGCTGCTCGATCTGGAGCGCAGAGCGTTCATGGAACTGCTCAACCATCCCAAGACCCAGGAACGCATCATGGGCATGATGCAGACCGGCAAACCGGTGCGCAATTAGGCCGGCCCCCTAGGAGAACTGAAATGACCAAACAATTGCAAGATGCGTATATCGTCGCCGCGACCCGCACGCCGATAGGCAAGGCGCCGCGCGGCATGTTCAAGCACGTGCGCCCGGACGACCTGCTGGTGCGCGCGATCCAGTCCGCCGTGTCGCAGCTGCCGGGGCTCGATGCGCAGCTGATCGAGGATGCGATCGTCGGCTGTTCCTTCCCCGAAGCGGAGCAGGGCCTCAATGTGGCGCGCATGGCGGTGCTGCTCGCGGGCCTGCCCAAGTCCGTAGGCGGGGTGACGGTGAACCGCTACTGCGCCTCCGGCATCACCGCGATCGCGATGGCCGCGGACCGCATCCGCGTCGGCCAGGCCGAAGTGATGATCGCCGCCGGCGTGGAGTCGATGTCCATGGTGCCGATGATGGGCTACCACCCGTCGATGAACATGGGCATTTTCAAGGACGAGAACATCGGCATGGCCTACGGCATGGGCCTGACTGCGGAAAAAGTCGCGCAGCAATGGAAGATCACGCGTGAGGCGCAGGACGAGTTTTCGCTCAAGTCGCATCAGAAGGCGATCGCGGCGCAACAGGCGGGCGAATTCTCAAACGAAACGACGCCAGTCGAGATCGTCGAGCGCTTCCCCAATCTCGCGAGCGGGAAAATAGACATCAAGACGCGCAGGGTAGATACGGACGAAGGCGCGCGCGCCGATACGAACTTGACTTCGTTGGCGAAGCTGCGGCCGGTGTTCGCGCCCAAGGGCTCGGTCACCGCCGGCAACAGCTCGCAGACATCCGATGGCGCGGGCGCGCTGATCCTGGTCAGCGAGAGAATCCTGAAGCAGTTCAATCTGACGCCGCTCGCGCGCTTCGTTTCGTTCGCGGTCCGCGGCGTACCTCCGGAAATCATGGGCATCGGTCCGAAAGAAGCGATTCCCATGGCCTGCAAGGCCGCCGGCATCACCCAGGATCAGATCGACTGGTTCGAGTTGAACGAAGCCTTCGCCGCGCAGTCGCTCGCGGTGATTCAGGACCTGGGCCTCGATCCGGCCAAGGTGAATCCGATGGGCGGTGCGATCGCGCTGGGCCATCCGCTGGGTGCGACCGGGGCGATCCGCTCGGCTACGGTCATTCATGCACTGCGGCGCAAAAATTTGAAATATGGCATGGTCACCATGTGCGTCGGCACGGGCATGGGGGCCGCCGGGATTTTCGAACGGGTATAGCGTTCGTTGATAGGCAAGGCGCTTTTACCGAAGCGCCTGCCGCACCCACTCCGCGCATTCGAGGGTGCGCGCGTCGGCGTCGTGATTGCCGACGATTTGAACGCCGAGCGGCAAACCCTGCGGACCGCGGCCGGCCGGTATCGTCACGCACGGCAGCTGGAGCACCGTCCAGTTGCGGTTGAAAACGGAATTGCCGGTGCTGGCGATGCCTTTCGGCGCTTCATCCGGGGCGCTCGGCGTGAGCAGCACATCCACTTCTGCAAAAACCTGCGGCAGCCGTGCGCGGCAGTCGCGTGCGTTGCGCAGCGCATCGGCGTAGGGTGCCCGCGGCATGGCGCCGTATTCCTCTACCG
>JAKAMD010000506.1 GCA_021823875.1 Pseudomonadota bacterium
GAACAAGCGCGCCAGGCCGAGCGATAAAAGGTCGCCGCGTTTGGACGTCACCAGCGAATGCAATTCGTCCAGCACCACGCGACGTAGCGTGCTGAACAGGTAAGGCGCGTCGGCCGAGGCGAGCAGGAGCGCGAGCTGCTCGGGCGTGGTGAGCAGGATGTCGGGCGGATAGCGGCGCTGGCGCTGGCGCTTGGAGGCGGGCGTGTCGCCGGTGCGGGTTTCGAGCTTTACCGGCAGCCCCATCTCGCGCACCGGGATATCCAGGTTGCGCGCGATGTCGACCGCCAGCGCCTTGAGCGGGGAAATGTAAAGGGTGTGCAGACCCGGGGCCTGCCGCAACTCGCGGCCGGTCGAAACCAGCTTGGCGCCGCCCGCGCCCGGTCCATGCAGTTCCACCAGCGTCGGCAGGAAGCCGGCCAGCGTTTTGCCGCCGCCGGTCGGCGCGATCAGCAGCACCGAGCGCCCTGCCCGCGCCTTCTCCAGCAAGGCGAGCTGATGCGCCCGCGGCGCCCAGCCGCGGCCGGCGAACCAGCGTATGAAGGTATCAGGCAGCGGCGGGGCCGCTTCGACCGCGCCGCGTACGGTTGCGGGTTCCATTGCGCGACTCTAGGACATATCTGACAACATGGTCCCGAAAAGTGGGTACTGGTTTTCGGATAAGACCATGTTCAACGCAAATGCCGCGCGATCCCCCGCGCGATTCGATGGAGGCAAAGCCCATGAGCAACGGCATGACCCGGATTTTCGGCGGCTCGCCGCTGGCGGTGCTCGGCCGCCTGATCCTGGTATCGATCCTGGTCGGCGTGATCCTGTCGGCGCTCGGGCTCGACCCGTTCGACATCGTGCGCTCCATCGAGCGGCTGATCCGCTCGATCTGGCACATGGGCTGGGATGCCGTGCGCTATGTCTGGCGTTATTTCCTGCTTGGCGCCGTGCTGGTGATCCCGATCTGGCTCATCATGCGGCTCGTCAACGCGCCGCGCGGACGCTAATAGCGCGGCGGGCCACCGAAGGGCGGCGGACCGCCGGGCGGACCAAAGCCACCGCGGCCGGGCGGGCCGTCAAATCTCTCGCCCCGCGGCGGACTGCCGCCAATGCGGCGCATCAGCGAGCGATCGTAGTCGCCACGCAGGCAGCCTGCCGTATAGGGAAAATCCGCCGTCGCAACGTAGTGATACATCTTCACCTTATGGCCGTCCCAGTCGATCTCGCTGGTCATGCCGTGGCAGGCATCGAGATCCGCCGTGGTGAGCTGGCGGCCGTGCCAATAGCTGCCGTAGATGCCAAAGCCGTCGAGCGCATAGCCGACCAGCGGTGAATTGCCGTTGGCGTCCGGCTTGTCGGCGATGCAGTCGGTCAGGCTGTGATAGTGATAGACGCCGCTGCGCTGCGGGTGACCATGACAGCTGTCCTGCGTCTCATGCGCGACGGCATCGCGGCCGGGATCGTCGAGCGCGTTGAACACGAGTACGCCGCTCAGCACGATGCCGATGATGTTCGGCGCGCAATGCGGCTGCGCCGCCAGCCTGGGATGCGCCGGCAGCGCAATATCGAAACGCTGGCTCCGGATGTGGTTCGGATTGCGGTCGTATTGATAGGCGGGATCATTGTACGCGATCGGGAATTGCCCGGTCACATGATCGGGCAAATCGTTAAAGCTGAAAACGCGCTTGCTCCCCTGCAGCGTGATTTTGAAGTGATGCGGCCACATGACGTGGCCGCGCACCGCAACCTTGGCGGTGAGATCGAAGGTGCCGGCTTGCTCGTTGATCCAGGGCCCATCGCGGTAAGCGCCGCCGCCCATCGGATTGACGTGGCAGGCCCAAATCCAGCCGCGCTTGGGCGCGTGTGAAATCTTGCCGTCGCCGAGCGGCAGCCGGTGCAGATCGATGCTGTGCGCCAGCGCCGGTACGGCGAGCGCCGACGTAAAAGCAATTCCTAAAAGACCAATGCGCATGGTCATGATGCCGCGCCTCCCCTTTTAATTGAGTAGTTTTTACGCTGCACCACGCAAAAGGCGCGACTTACACCGGCCAGCTTTCCGCCGTTATCGCCGCGGAGTCGGTGCCGATCATGGCGGCGAGCGAGCCGCGATTGCCGCGTTTGACCGCGGCCGCGAGATCGGCCTTGATCTCACCCACCAGGCCGATGCCGCGATAGACCAGCGCCGAGTAAAGTTGCAGCAGCGTGGCCCCGGCCTTGATCTTGGCGATGGCCGAGGCGCCCGAATCGATGCCGCCAACGCCGATCAACGGGAACGCGCCCTCCGCGCGCACAAAGGTCTCCGCCAGCATGCGGGTCGCCAGCCTGAACAACGGCTTGCCCGACAGCCCCCCGGTTTCGCGCGCCTTCTCCACCGCCCGGAGCGAGGTCGGACGGCTGATGGTGGTGTTGCTCACGATCATGCCGTCGACGCCGTGCTTGCGCGCCATGCCGACCACGTCGTCGAGATCGGACAGCGACAGATCGGGCGCGATCTTGAGCAGCACCGGCACCGCGCGGGCGCCGCTGCGCGCCTTTTCGCGCGCGTCCAGCACGCGGGCGAGCAGATCGTCCAGCGCGCGCGCCTCCTGCAGATCGCGCAGGCCCGGCGTATTCGGCGAGGAG